>CAZIGO010000078.1:0-10249 GCA_964538595.1 uncultured Chitinophagales bacterium
GAATGTTTAGTGCCAAATTGTGGGATTTCTACACAGTGGTTTACCAGCTCAAAAGCCTCCCGGTCTACTCCTTCTACTTCATTTCCGAATAATAATGCGATCGGTCGGTGGGAGGGAGGATTAAAATCATTCAATTTTACACTGCCCTGGGCCTGTTCAATCGCTATCACCGGTATATCCTGCTCTAAAAAATGTTCGACCCCTTTTTTACTGGAACCAAATGATTTCCACTCCATCGTAGAAGTAGCTCCCAACGCCGTTTTATATATTTCCCGGTGCGGAGGATGAGGCGTGATACCACAAAGACCTATGCCCGCTAACCGGAAAGTATCAGCAGTACGAAACACCGATCCAACATTGTTGGCACTCCGGATATTGTCTAACAAAATCCATAATGGGTGTTTCTGAGCTTGCCGAAAGTTTTCCACACTCAACCGCTCTATCTCATAAGTTTTCAACTTGCGCATACTCCCGTAAGTTTATATTTTTACTTAAATTAAGTTGTTGCAATAATAGGGAAAAAACGAAGAAATGGGAAAAAATTCGACGAAAGCATCCTCCCAAAAAAGTACGGATTCCGCCCCTTCGTCAGGCAATGGAGAGATTCCTGCCCCTACTCCATTGATGAAGCAGTATAATAAATTTAAACGTAAACATCCCGATGATATACTGTTATTCCGGGTCGGCGATTTTTACGAGATGTTCGGCAAAGATGCTATTATCTCGTCTGAATTATTGGGCATCGTTTTAACCAAACGGAAAAACGGGTCAGCAGCGGAAATTGAACTGGCGGGTTTCCCTTATCATGCTTTGGAAACTTATTTACCCAAATTAGTACGGGCCGGCTACCGGGTAGCTATATGTAACCAACTGGAAGATCCAAAATCCGGTAAGAAAGTGGTAAAGCGGGGCGTCACGGAAGTCATAACGCCCGGCGTAGCACACAACGAAAAGATCCTAGACCACAAGCAAAACAATTTTTTGGCTTCGCTGTACTTTGCCAAAGACATGATCGGGGTGGCATTCCTTGACATTTCTACCGGCGAATTCTTTACCGATCAGGGATCCCCGGATTATGTTGATAAGTTGATGCAAAGTTTCCAGCCCACCGAGATCGTTTTTGCCAAACCCCAGTATAAAACATTTTTGGATACTTTTGATGATGAATATTACACCTATACTCTCGACGATTGGGTGTACACCCCTGATTACGCTTATGAAACCCTCTTGAAACACTTTGAAACCAACTCCTTAAAAGGGTTCGGTATTGAAAATTTGGAGGCCGGTATAGTAGCCGCAGGGGGCGCCCTCCATTATTTAGGAGAAACGCAACAGCCCGACCTCGAACATATTACAGCTATCAAACGCATTGAAACAGAACAGTATGTTTGGTTGGACAAATTTACTTATCGTAATTTAGAGTTGGTACAAAGTATCCAAGAAGAGGGAACTGCCCTTATCAACATTATCGACCGTACTATTTCTCCTATGGGGGCTCGCCTGCTCAAACGGTGGATATTAATGCCTTTAAAAGACAAAACCCGTATTGACGAGCGGCTGGATACGGTAGAACAATTAATTAAAGATCCCGAGCTTTCCGATAATATACGGGAACAAATTAAAGAGGTCGGCGACCTGGAGCGCCTTATATCAAAAATACCATTAGGCAAAATAAGTCCGCGTGAAATAGAACAGCTCAAGACCGCATTAGAAGCGATCACCGTCATCAAAGAATATTGCCAAAATACCAAGTACGACTTATTGCAAAAGACGGCTGATAAGCTGAATACATGCGAAAAAGCCCAAGAAAAAATCGGGCAGCAACTAAAAACCGATCCCCCGGCTTCCGTCGACAAAGGAAATGTGATAGCCGACGGAGTTTCAGAGGAATTAGACGAATTACGAGACCTGATACAAAACAGTAAAGATCACCTTATCAAAATCGAAGAACGGGAAAAGAAAAACACCGGCATCGATTCGCTGAAAATCGGTTATAACAAAGTCTTCGGTTATTACTTAGAAGTTCGTAACACTCATAAAGACAAAGTCCCGGAAGAATGGATCCGCAAACAAACTTTAACCAAGTCAGAGCGATACATCACGGAAGAGTTGAAAGAGTATGAAGAAAAAATATTGGGAGCCGAAGAAAAGATACTGAAACTCGAATCTGAGTTATTCGACAAATTAGTTAATAGTCTCTACGAATATATTGAAACGATTCAGCTCAACTGTCAATTAATCTCCCGCTTGGACTGCCTGCTTTCTTTTGCTGAAATAGCAGTCGAATATCAGTATACCAAACCTACCTTGACGAAAGAGTTGGATATTGAAATAAAAAACGGCCGTCACCCGGTGATCGAGCAGGAATTACCGGTGGAAGAAGAATACATTCCCAATGACGTTTATCTTAGTAATGAAGAAGATCAAATATTAATTATTACCGGGCCCAACATGTCTGGTAAGTCCGCGCTATTACGCCAAACAGCTCATATTGTTTTATTAGCACAAATGGGGTGTTTTGTACCGGCAGATGACGCCCGAATCGGTTACATAGATAAGCTTTTTACCCGGGTGGGGGCTTCTGATAATATAGCTGCCGGAGAGTCTACTTTTATGGTAGAAATGAACGAAGCCGCCAGCATCATCAACAATATTTCGAACCGGAGCTTAATACTACTTGATGAGATCGGCCGGGGAACCAGTACTTACGACGGTATTTCATTAGCATGGGCCATCACCGAACATTTACACAATAATCAACAGGCTCATCCCAAAACTCTCTTTGCTACCCATTATCATGAACTAAATACATTAGAAGAGTATTTACCCCGGGTAAAAAATTATTATATCTCCACGAAAGAAACGGGTAACAAGATCATCTTTCTCCGTAAGCTAAAGCCGGGAGCCAGCGAGCACAGTTTCGGTATTCATGTAGCTAAGATGGCCGGTATCCCCCAACCGATCATAGAACGGGCCAATGAAATATTACATGATCTTCGAGAGCAACGGGGTTCTTCTACTGTTACTGATATTTCCCCGCCCGACAGCAATTATCAGATGAACCTCTTCCAAATCGACGACCCTCGATTAACCGAAATAAAGGAAGAACTGGAAAAATTAGATGTCGACACTCTTACTCCTATCGATGCTTTAATGAAAATCAACGAACTCAAGAAGAAACTCGAGGAAGAGGAAGAGAGCTCATAACCTATGCCCTATCCTACTTCGCTACATCAAAAGGGGCCTACCTTATTACTTGATGAACAAAAGGCGAAGTCTCATATTCAATTTATGAAAAAGAAGGGGCAACAGACGGACACTCAATTTCGCCCTCATTTTAAAACTCACCAATCTGCAGCGATCGGACACTGGTTCCGGGAGGCGGGAATCCGCTCCATCACCGTTTCTTCTCTTCCTATGGCCCAATACTTCGCCCAGCAACAATGGGAAGACATATTACTTGCATTTCCAGTAAATATTAATCAGCTCCCGGCGTTACACCAACTGGCTCAACAAGTTCACCTGGGCCTATTAGTTGATCATCCAGATGCTGCCCGCCAATTAGCACAGCACTTTACTTCCCCAGTACGGGTATGGATCGATGTCGATGTCGGCGACCAGCGGTCGGGCGTTCCCTGGGATGATCCTTCCATAACCAATAAGGTACTTCAACCTCTCATGGATGCCTCGCCGCTTAAAATTCAAGGATTACTGGCTCATGCCGGGCATACCTACCAAGCTACCTCTCAAAAGGAAATCGTTGCTCTTTACCACCGCATGGTACAACGGCTGCATTATTTACGCCAAAATATAAACCTGTCTTCTCCCTCTTTAACCCTTTCCATAGGAGACACCCCTACAGCAAGTGTAGTTGAAGATTTTAAAAATATCGATGAATTTCGTCCGGGCAATTTTATTTTTTACGATTTGATGCAAGCTCAAACCGGCGCATGTCAATTTGATGACATCGCCCTATGCTTAGCTTGCCCGATTGTCGGGAAATATTCCCATCGCCAAGAGCTCGTTATCCACGGGGGCGCTATTCACCTCTCCAAAGAAATACTTCAAGAAAACTCTTTGCCTTCTCACTTTGGTAAAGTCGTCCCCCTGACAGATAAGGGATGGGGACCTCCCTATCCTCAAACATTTGTCCGTTCCCTATCGCAGGAGCACGGTGTCATCAGCTGTTCACCAGAATGCTTTAACAGTGTAACGATCGGGGAATATATCGGTATTTTGCCGGTCCATGCTTGCTTAACCGCCCATTTGATGGGGACTTTTCATACTTTAACCGGCAAAACCTTTAGTACTTTCACGACTGCAACAGGTTAGTTATTTATGAGTGCTTTTACCCGTTCAATGTACGGTACGGAATGTTAGCGATAATCGGCGGTTACGAGGTATTCGTCGATTATTAATACGATCTGTTTTCCGAGCGGCGATCCCATGTTTCCATTTATAGCGGGCAGGGCCGGTCAGCTTATAAAAACTGCCCGGGGCAATATATTGGTTATATGCTTTATCACGGGCAGAATTTACAAAACGCATTATACAACCTCCCCCGATACTTAACGTCCATATTTCTTCTCCAAATCCTGTTGCTATATCCTTATGCAGTGCAATACCTTGCCCCGGTTGATACTCATTAATAATTAATTGGTCGGGGAAATATTGTATCAGCCCCCTTTCCTGGACATACTTTATCCAAGGCATCAACCACTCAGGTAAAGCACCGATATCATCATCTGAGCTAAGACCTCGTTTGTTATAATCATACCGATAGCCGTATTGCTGAACACGACGTTTAAGCGAGGTTTGCCACGATTGTTGATCGATCTTTTGCTTCAACGCCTGCTGTTCGTCTTCTGTTAGAAGGTCCGGATGATAGTAAAAACCCGGAATATGAGGTTGTTGTAACATATAATCAAAGTAAGCCGTCTCAGGAATTAATCACTCACGGGAGTAAACTTGTTCCCCGTTAACATAAGTCGCGCTAACGTCCACCTGATGAGTTTCCGATATAGGGATAGTCATAATATCGCGCTCCAATACGACAAAGTCAGCCAGTTTGCCGGCGGTGATCGTTCCTTTTTGGTCCTCTTCAAAATTAGCATAGGCGGCCCAACGGGTCATGCCCTTCAAGGCTTGTGTTCGCGTCAACGCATTGCCGGGTAAAAAACCGTTCGTTGGTTGCCCTTGGCGGTTTTGACGAGCCACAGCTGCATGAAAACCGTATAAAGGATTAATAGTCTCTACCGGGAAGTCACTACCATTGGCCACACGACCTGCTCGTTGCAAAAGATCTTGATAAGCATAGGCATATTGAAGACGTTCCTCACCCAACCGCTCATCTGCCCATTTCATATCAGAGGTAGCATGGGTCGGTTGTACAGAAGGGAGAATATTATATTTATCAAAATAAAACAAATCCTCAGGAGCTACGATCTGGGCATGCTCAATGCGCCAACGCCGATCATTACCGGGAGAAAGGTAATCGCTATAAATATCCAACATGAGATGGTTGGCTGAATCTCCGATGGCATGGGTGTTCATTTGAAAGCCCCCTTCATATACTTTTTTGGCCATTTCCTTAAAGTAGTCGGCAGATTTGAGCTGTAGACCGTATTGCTCCGATGCATCATGATAGGGAGTTTTCAAGAGGGCTCCCCGAGAGCCCAAAGCCCCGTCAGCAAAAAACTTAAAAGAAGTAACATGGAGGTGCTCCGTTCGATAAGGGCCATGATCTAAAAAATGTTGTAAGTTGGTTTCCGTGGGATTGGCCATGGCATAAATGCGCATCTTTAATATTCCCTCCTGTTGCAACGAATCCATCATATCAATAACGGGCTTGTCCAAACCAGCATCATCGACCGTCGTCAAACCTACGGCAAAACAATCTTCCTGGGCATTAAGTAAGCTTTTAATCTTTTGCTCTTTTTTCAACTCCGGGATCTGAGCGCGGACTGTATCGATAGCGTTATCTATCAGCACCCCCGTTAATTGCCCATTTTCTTTTTCTATTATCCCGCCCTCTATTTCCGTTGAGGCCGTCACTTGGGCAATATCCAATGCTTTTTGATTGGCAATAGCTGCATGCCCGTCAATGCGGGTTATCAAAACCGGTGTGTCGGGGAACTTTTTATTTAATGGAGCATTCGTCGGGTAGGTAGCGTTATCCCACTTATTCTGATCCCAACCCCACCCTAATATCCATGGAAAGTCTAGTTGTTGAGCATGTTGCTCCACTCTTTGTATAACCTTGTCATAAGAAGAAGCCCCTTCCAGATCAGCATATAAATAATTTTGGCCATAATCGTAAAAATGACAATGCGCATCAATAAAGCCAGGGTAAACGGGCCTTCCCTTCAAATTTTTCTTTTCCCGGGTTTCATACTTCCCCAGTATTTCCTTATCACTTCCTACCGCTACAAATTTCCCGTTATCGACAGCAAAAGCTGCTGCTTTGGTAAATTGACTATCTACTGTATAAACGCGAGCGTTATGTATAATAAGATCAACCATCTGGGGAGACTGACATTGTAGGAGTAATAGCAATCCTATCATTCCGGAGGTAAACGCAAAAAAGCGATTCATAGACCACCTTTTACACTTTATTCTTTTCACCCCACCACCGGGTTAAGCTTCAAAGTCGCGAACCGAAAAAATAATATCCTGGAAGTTCTCCGGTTCCCGGATAATGCGGGCAAACTTCTTCCCTACTTCTTGAGGATCTTGCAACATATTCTCTTTTTTATACTCCTTAAACTTCTCGAGTTGAGTAAAGTGTTCCTCTTCGGAAGATCGAATCTTTTCTTGCATAGGAGTATCTACAATACTGGGGGTCACCGCAAAAATATGAAAGGGATGTGCTAACTGGTCCAACTCTTGTTCTTTAGCGATAACTTCTGTATACATATCCATCCATGCTTTAGAGCTGCAATATAAATTCCAGCCATCCATGGGCCGATGCGCTGCCCCGGAAGTTACATTGAGCACAATCTTATCGGCCGCTAATTCGCGGTATTGGTGAAGAAATTTATTAATAAGGATCGTAGGAGCTGTAATATTGACATTGTAGGTTTTGATGACATTATCATTATCGAGGCTTCCTGCATGTTTGACATCTCCCAACGTACCGGCATTATTGATCAAAGCGACCTTGTCGATATCATCATATGCCTCAAAATCAAAGTTTTTTACCTTATCCAGGTCATTGAGATCCAATGTGATGTGCTCATAATTCTCATGTTCAATAGACTGTCCTCGCGCTATCCCAATAACCTTATTATTTCCCTCTGCTAAAATTTGCTCAGCAATAGCTTTACCAATACCTCGGCTGGTACCTGTAATGTAAATATAATTCATAATGTTAGCGTTTTATTATGATAAAATTAGTTCTTTTGATGATTTACCATATCGGCAGCTTTCGGAGGATTGAGTTCTCCCTCGGAATGACCGATTAATGAAGCTACCGTTGAATCGCCGGTAATATTGACCACGGTACGGCACATATCTAAAATCCGATCCACCGGGAAAATAATGGCAATCCAGGCAGGGTTTAAACCGACCGATTCCAATACGATGATCAGCATAATCAATCCTGCACTTGGAACGGCAGCAGCTCCAATAGAAGCCAATGTGGCCGTCCCCACAATAGTCAGTTGTTGCCCTAAACTGAGGTCGACTAAATGAAACTGGGCCAAAAATAACACTGCAACAGATTGATACAGACTCGTACCATCCATATTAATAGTGGCTCCAATCGGTAACACAAAATCTGTTATTTCGCGGGATACTCCCAGGTTTTCATGCACACATTCCATTGTGACGGGTAAGGTGGCTGCGCTAGAGCTGGTAGAAAAGGCCAGCGTTTGAGCCGGCGATATCGCTCGAAAAAAGTTGCTGAATGTAAGCTTACGTTCCGTAAAAAACTTAATAAATAAAGGATAAAGTAATACTACCATAATTCCTAAGCCCAGCAATACCACCAGCGAATAGGTTCCCAGTCCCTTAAATATTTCTATCACACCGGCAGGGTTATTACCAGCGAGCTCTGATATTTGGCCAGCCAAAAGAGCAAACACAAAGAAGGGAGCGGCCCGCATAATCACATGGACCATTATCAAAAATACTTCCGTGATACCATCTACGATCTTAATGACCGGTCTTGCTTTTTCTTCCGGTACCATGACCAGCGCTATACCAAAGAATATAGCGAAGAAAATGATCTGTAACATTTTACTATTGTCCCCAATAGCAGCAAATACATTATCGGGGACAATATCCACTACAAACTGTAAAGGGCTTTGTTCTTTCTTCTTTTCCGCTGTCTTCATCTCCTTTTCCAGGTCAACCTGTTGTTTTTTCTGCTGTTGTTCTTTTTTGGCCGCTTCGACGTATTTTTTGTATTTTTCTTTGCCGAGATATGATTTACCATCTTTTATCTTTACCCCTTCTTGATCATTCACCCACATTTCATAGCTGATCCGGTTTTTGACCAACTGTTCTTTATCTACCCAATGACCGGGCCGGATAGTATTTGATAATATGAGTCCTACGGCTATGGCCATGACCGTAAAGCCTACATAAAACAACAAAGTTTTTATACCGAGTCCTCCTAAACGCGTTACATCAGACAGGTTAGAGATCCCTTTTATAATTGAAAAGAGGATGAGGGGAATAGCAATAAGTTTTAATAAATCGATAAATATCGTCCCCCAGGGAGCGATCCAATTTTGAGTAAATTCACTGATACCGAGGAAACTGGACAGAAAAGCCCAACCTATGCCCAACACCAACCCGATCATTATTTTCCAATGTAACGGTAATCGTTTCAGAGAATGCCACATATGAGGAGATTCTTATTCACCGTTAAATAGTTCATCTATTATACAAAAGCCAAGGCAAAAAGTAAATTATTACAGTAAAAAAGTCAAGTTCATAAGAGATGAAATAATACCGGTAAAAGAAAGGGGACGGCAACGGAAGCTATCTATTGATGAAGAGTATATATTACAGAAAAATGAGAAAAGGAATACCAGTCATCATGGGTCTTTTGATATCTATCGTTAATCCGATGACCATCTATATAATCATTGAAAGTTTTATTTTGTTGAAATCTTAACCCTACTGCCCACTTTTTAGCCACTTGATACTCTGCATAAAAGCCGGCCGACAGGGAAGGTACAGCGGAAACCTGGCAACGATTATGGATCGTATTTCCTTTATGTTGGGCTAAAGGATCACACAAACTAAACAATTGATTATTACTTTCAGCAGGAGTTTCATAGGAGTTATCCATTTTTTGATCCAAAGTCGATTTTAGCTGCTCCTGTTTATTTTCCTGGTCCGGTATCACCACTTCATTATTACTCATCTGCTTAAAATTATACCGTTCCCCTCTTTCATTCATTGCATTTACTTTGGTATTATAAAAATAAGCTCCTCCCCCCAACGTCATGTTCACATGCCATTTTCGGTCTGGATTAAGCGTCATCCAGCGTTCCGCTAGCACATCAACTTTCAACTCCGCCGATAGTCCTAAATTCACAAAAGTAGATTTGAAGTTATATACAACAACAGCAGGGATATCCCCGCTAACATAATTACTGCCCTCATTATGGGTTCCATTCCATACGTTATTGCGTGTGATACCGCTATTCATATAGTCATTTCTTCCCCGGGCTACCCCCCCTGTTAACGCGCCCCGGGCTGCAAAAAGTTTATGGAAATTATAGATAGCCGTAAAATCCGCCGAATAGCCTAACTGCGATTTGATATCTCCGTGGACAAGCGGCACACCTATTCCCCCACCAATACGCCAGTTTTTAGCCACGGTTTCACCTTCCGTGGTATAACTCGCTATTTCCTCCTGATCCTGGGCCTGCCCCCCTGTCAACATCCCGATTAGCACAAATACGAATATAATCCTTTTCATAACTATTATTTATATACATAATTTAACAAAAAACCCTGAAATAGCAAAGTTTGATAATCCTTTCTTATAGGGATAGTAATGGACGCTATATTCAATTATCGGCGGGAGCTACCCTATAATAAACTTGTATCAATAATATCAACCCAATGATAAAATACAGGCCTATCAAAAAGAGGGAATTCCGCATGGAGCCCGTTAACTGTTCGATCAAGCCAAAAGAGAAAGTACCGACAGCAATACCTATTTTCTGCGTTACTTCATAAAAACTAAAAAAGGAAGCGTGATCGCGGGTGACCGGTAGTAATTTAGCAT
>CAZIGO010000079.1:0-3681 GCA_964538595.1 uncultured Chitinophagales bacterium
AGAACGGGAGAATACAACGATGGTACACTAGGGGAAATATTTATAGATATGCATAAAGAGGGAGCTTCCTTCCGTTCATTACTGAACTGTTTTGCTATTGCTATTTCCATCGGCTTGCAATACGGGGTTCCCTTACAAGAGTATGTTAATAAATTCACTTTTACCCGTTTTGAGCCGGCCGGACCCGTACAACATCCTAATATAAAGCAGTCCACTTCTGTCCTCGATTATATTTTCCGGTTGTTAGGTTGGGAATATTTAAACAGAGAAGACCTGATTCATGTAAAACACGAACATGATAAAAGCCGGAATGTAAAAAAGCAAAGTAACGGTCACACATCATCTTCCTCTAACGGGAGTACACAACAACAATCGGTCAAACAAAAGCAACCCACCTCTTCAAGCTCGGGTCATCAATCGCAAGCCGCCGAACAATCCGAAGTCGGCACGGAGCAAAACCAAGAACACTTGAGTAATATGATGGGAGATGCCCCGGCATGTGAAGTATGTGGACATATAACGGTCCGATCCGGTACTTGTTACAAATGCCTAAATTGTGGAAATAGTTTAGGTTGCAGCTAATGATAAAACTTCATTAAGCCTTGCGATCTTCAGCCACAACCCCGGGGAGAAGTAAAAAATTCCCCGGGGTTTTATTTTACATTAAATCCTCTATATCAATTTCTCGCAGGAAAGGGAGTAATTGTTTATCGTTATCAAAACCTCTAATAGCAGTTATTTTATTTTTTGTTTTATAACGGGTAATTTCTGCAAAGAAACCCGGCATATGATAAAGATGAGCCTCATACTTTTTTCCCATCTCCTTTTTGATTAAATGTTTCCCATTATGATATACTAAGTGAGCCTTCATTGTCAAAGGAAGACTATTAAAAGTCGATAATGTCATTTTAGTATACATATGACTATTTATCTAAATATAGCATATTTTTTTGAATTACACCAACCATTTCTCATACATATATAGCTATAATACTAACGTTTATTTATGGAGTATCGGCATCTCCTTCATCTTATTCCCGTATACAATAGCATAGAATACTGGAAGTATATCCACCAATTTATCATATTTTAGCTTATCTTTGCCTTCTAACTTTAATTAACAGGCCAATCTCCCATACATGAACGGCAATCGAGTAGTTATATTTGGTCCGGGTCCTCAGTTCAAAGGAGGATTAGCAAATTATGCTACTTCTATGGCCAAAAAGATGGATCGATTTCAGGGAACTGAAGTCTATTTTATTTCCTGGACTCAGCAATATCCTGCTATTATCCCTCGCGACTTTATAGACCGGAGAAGTAAAGAAGACTTATTAAAAGGAAGTAATGTAAAAATTAAATACATCACCAATTATAATAATCCTTTCTCCTGGTACTCTACCTATCGATACATTCGTTCTTTACACCCTGATATGCTTATCATTCATTGGTCAATAGCTATACAAGGTATTCCGCTTGGTTTTATTGTAAGAAAGATCAAGAAAAATTTACCGACAGAAGTCATTTTCGACTTGCATTCCGTGTTTCAAAAAGAAAAAAGTTCTATAGACAGAATGTTAAGTCGTTATGGATTGGGAAAGGCGGATACTTATATTGCTCACGCTTATAAGGCTGCAGATGAATTACAAGCGATATTTCCCGAACAAAACTTCAAAATCAATGAAACCGGTCAACGAGCTCCTTCCCCTTCAAAAACAATTATAAAACTCTACCACCCAGTTTATCAAATATTTCAACCTACCCCTCAACTAGATAAAGCTAAGATTAAAGAACAACTCAACCTACGGAAATACGTATTTTTATTTTTCGGTTTCATTAGAAAATATAAAGGTTTACATTATGCTATTCAAGCATTCGCTGAGGTAGCTCGCCAACGCGATGATGTATCGCTATTAATTGTCGGCGAATCATTTTGGGAAACAGTTGATACAAGTAAATGGTCCGTACGCCTAAAAAAAACAATCTTCCAATTTTTAAACAACTTACTTGTTAATAAAAAAGAAAGTGAAGTAGAATATCGCCCTTTAGATCTAATAAGCACTTACGGCATAGAAGACAGAGTAACCACTATAAATAAATATGTCCCTAACGAAGAGGTACACAAATACTTTCAGGTCAGTGATGCTTTATTATTATTTTACATTTCAGCGATGTCTTCAGGGGTAGAATCAATTGCTTATAATTTTAATCTCCCCTTAATCGCTACGAAGGTGGGCCATTTTCCTGAAAATATACAAGATGGTTTTAATGGTTATTTAGCAGAACCCGACAACATTGAAGATATGACCCAGGCCATGTTTCGTTTTCTCGATCATCCTATACCCGCCAAAAATGTAGCAGAATCAGCCAAAAAATTGAGCTGGGAAAACTATATTCGTAGCATTATCCGCCCGCCAAATGATACTTCCCATCCAACAAGTAAAAACCAGTAACAGAAATTTGGTTTTATGCCTGTGATCTTCTGGAAATACCTTTTTATTATAGTTGGCTTATATGGGCTCCTGCTCATTTTCATCTATCTTTTCCAAAAAAAATTGATATTTGAACCTACTACTATTGACCATGAATATAAATTTAACTTAGATAAACGGGGCAAGGAAGTGTACTTTAACACCTCAGATAACCTTACACTCCATGCCATACACTATAGAGTAGAGCAACCCAAAGGAATAATTTTGTACTTACATGGTAATGCCAGCTGCCTGACAGATTGGTATGAAATAGCAGAAGATTTGCTCAACTTGCAGTATGATATATTCATTATAGATTACCGGGGCTACGGAAAAAGTGAGGGCGGGGTATCAGAATCAGGTATGTACAAGGATGCTCAAGCTGCTTATGACTACTTAATTAAGCAAAACTATGCTTCAACGGATATTGTAATTTATGGTATGTCCATCGGAGCTAGTGTAGCTCTCGAACTATTAAATCGCGTCAATAATAAAGCCCGTGGACTCGTACTTGAATCACCTTTTGCCAGTTTAAAAAAACTGGCTTATGAAAAATTTCCCTATTTTTTACCTGGTCTTTTACTACAATATCGTTTTAATAATTTAAAAAAAGCTAAAACTATACAAGTCCCCACTCTTATTATGCATGGAGACCACGATCTTACCACTCCTCATCAACATAGTCAAAAACTTCACGAAGTCATCCCGGCGGATAAAAAGTTAGTTATTATCCCGGCGGGCTCTCATGTCGACTTACCTGATCATTTAGAATATCATCTTGAACTAGAAAAATTCTTTAAAAGAATAGAAGCATCACAATCCGTATCTACCACTTAGCACTACTGGCGCTGTTTTTTAACCTTATCTGCTTTTTTTATATCTATAATTTCTACAATAGTCCCTACCATACATATACTAACAACCCCCTTTTTTCTTTTATAATTCACGTACACCGGTAAACTATCTTGCTGAAATTCATCTGATAAATTGATAGGTTCTAGATTCTTTCCTGAATCCAGCTTTATAATATAAGTACAGCCATCTAGGCCCCGTTTGTCATATACTACCCCTTTATCATAATCTGTATTTATCGTATCCTCAGTACTTTTCTTTAAAAAGCACCCTCCTACAATTAAACTTATCAAAACAATAAGTTGAATTTCTCTCATAACTAATTTAATTACGTTTTCTACTAAAATAAGTTAATATAAAA
>CAZIGO010000079.1:3691-9099 GCA_964538595.1 uncultured Chitinophagales bacterium
TAATTACTAACCGTTTTCCCCGCTCCTCCAGATATGAACACTTTCTTTATCAAAGATATCACACAGAAGAAAAATTCAACCAACATCACTTCCTCCTTAAAATTTATTTATGTTTGAATAAAGGTTTACCCACACTCAATAATGATCAAACATGTTATTTACAAGCTTGTTAGTGATCACAATTTTATTTTCTGTGGGTTATGGAGTTTTAATGTTAGGTTACACTTGGGGTTGGCAACGGCTCCGTAACTTTAATGTTTCTACCGATTATATTCCAACCACCAATATAAGCGTAATACTACCCGTTCGCAACGAAGGCAATAATATTGAACGCTGTTTAAAAAGCATATTGAATCAGCAATATCCGAAAGACCTATATGAAGTTATAGTCGTCGATGATCATTCTTCAGATAATACGTTACAAAAAATTAACACATTTTCTGCCTCTCAGCTCCAAGTATATTCTTTAAAAAAAGAGAGGGCACCAAAAATGAAAGGAAAAAAATCAGCACTTTCCTGGGGTATAGGGAAGGCAAAAGGGAGCTTAATCGTTACTACCGACGGTGACTGTCACGTTCCTTCTACCTGGTTAAGAAGTATAGCAGAATATTATGAAAACTTTGCTCCTAAATTTATAGCAGCCCCCGTTACCTATGCTCCCGTTACCAACTTTTTTTCAAAATTTCAAAAGATGGATTTTTTAGGGATGATCGGGATCGGTGGAGGGAGTATTGGTTTAAATCATCCTCAAGTTTGTAATGGTGCTAATGTAGCCTATGAGCGATCAACTTTTTATAAAGTAGCGGGTTTTAAAAACATATCAAAGACAGCCAGTGGCGATGATATGCTATTGATGCAAAAAGTACATCACTATTTCCCGGGTGAAGTACATTGTTTAAAAAGTCGCTCTGCCATAGTACAAACGCCTCCTCAAAAAGGGATTTTCTCGTTTATCAATCAACGTATCCGTTGGGGGGCTAAAGGGAAAAAATTATTTGACAAAAAGGTAAGTTACATTTTACTTTTTGTGTTTATATTTAATTTATTTATAATAATATTAGCTGTGATTGCTTGTTTTATTTCAAAATTTTTAACAAATTTGCTGATTATATTGAGTACAAAATTTGTTATGGATTTTGTATTCTATGGATTTGTGCTTTATTTTTTTAGAGAAATTAAGTTGTTATGGTTATTTTTGCCTTCTCAACTGTTGCATATCCCCTATATAATTTTAGTTGGATCATTAGCAAATTTTAGAACTTATAACTGGAAAGGTAGAAAAGTCCATTATTAATTTCCTCACTTTAATTATAGTGTTATTTGACACTTTTGAAGTAGGGTTGATAAGTGTAAGCAATGGCCAATAATAAGTCAGAAGTATCTTATTCTCCATTTTCACAAGCATGGAAGCGGCTGAAGAAAAATCACACAGCTGTTGCAGGCCTTTATTATATCATATTCTCCTTTGTTATAGCCATATTAGGATATTTAATCACGCCGGACTCTACCCCTTTTGCCAATGATATGATACTGGAAATAAGTACCAAACCCCCCGGGTTCAGTACGCAAGTTTTAAAGGTTAAAAAAAATAAACATCATGAATCAACAAACTTGTTTGAAAAAATGATTTGGGGACGTCCTAATCCCTATAACTTAGTTCCTATAGTTGATTACCATTTCAAAGACGATAAGATAGTTATTGACGAATACGTCGGAGAATCCGGGAAAGGGTATAAAGCCAGCTACAACATTTGCAATGTTGTGTATGCTACCACACTAGATACTACCAAAGCTGAATTTCGTAATGATAGTATCTATTTTAAAAATTACAAGGGGGAACAGATGGTTAAATCGGTGAACCATCTGCGGCAACAAATAGAACGGAATCACATAGAATCTAAATTTTATTTGTTTGGTACTGATAAATATGGACGGGATATATTAAGCCGTCTTATTATCGGGGTACGGGTTTCATTATCTGTGGGGTTGCTGGTTGCCCTATTATCTTTGCTAATAGGAGCTACGTTGGGAGCAATAGGGGGCTATTTTAAAGGATGGATAGATGATATTATCATGTGGTTAATCAATGTGATCTGGTCTATACCTGCTTTACTCTGGATTATTGCCATTGCTATTATACAAAAGGGATTTAGTACCATCATATTAGGACTCAGCTTTGTGATGTGGGTACAATTGGCCCGTATTATCAGAGGGCAAGTTATACAATTGCGCGAAATGGAGTTTATTGAAGCGGCCCGCGCCCTGGGTTTTAATGACCTCCGTATAGTAGGACGGCACATCTTACCTAACATTCTAGGCCCCGTTATGGTAGTAGTTGCTGCTAATGTAGCCAATTCGATACTTATTGAAGCAGGGTTGAGTTTCTTAGGCTTTGGCGTTCAACCTCCAGTTCCTTCTTGGGGAATGATGATCAAACAAAATTATGGCTACCTACTCACAAACAGTCCCTTTTTAGCTATTATTCCTGGTATAGCCATCTTACTTTTGGTATTAGCATTCTACTTATTGGGTAATGGATTGCGAGATGCCTTCGATGTACGTTCTCATTAAACCCATTTCCCTCCTATGTCCTCCTCTTCCCAAAATAAAGCTTACATTGAACAACAACTGCAGTTCAAGCAACTCTCTCTCAATGCATTATTAGAAGTTACCCAGGCTATCAATAATAATTTAAAAGCCGAAGAGCTTTTTCGGATATATGAGTTTATCCTGCGGGCTCAGTTTGATATCCAGCAGCTTTGCGTCTTTATCAAAGATAACGAAGGCTATTGGTATCCTGCCTGTCAATATGGTATAAAAGAGGAAAAATTAACGGCTCATATTGATGTTGAAAAAAACTTGACCACTATTCAATCAATTACCTCAACTAAAAATCTAAATATAACTGCCTTACAGCAATTCAATGCTATCATTCCGGTTTATCATAAACAACAACCCTTAGCCTATGCATTAGCGGGGGACATCAAACAAGCGGAGTCCATAAAAAAAGACGCGCTTAAGTTTATTCAAACCCTCACCAATATTATCATAGTGGCCATTGAAAATAAAAAATTATTTAAACAGCAATTAGAACAAGAAGCTTTACGTAAGGAGTTAGAGTTGGCTTCAGAGATCCAAACGACGCTAGTCCCCAAATCACTGCCGGATAACAGAGAACTTAATATGAAAGCTATTTATCAACCTTATGGTGAAATAGGGGGGGATTATTATGATGTATTTTCACTCAATAAAGAAGAAACTATTATTTGCATTGCCGATATTTCCGGTAAAGGCATTGGGGCCGCTATGCTCATGTCTAACTTCCAAGCTAACCTGAGAGCTATAACTGAAGAGGAGGAATCCCTCAAAGCTATCGTTGAAAAACTGAACGAGCGCATGCTGCGCAATACAGAAGGGGAAAAATTCATCACTTTCTTCTTAGGGAAATATCATAAACTAGAAAAAAAACTCACCTATATTAATGCTGGCCATAACCCGCCTTACTTAGTTCGAAAAAAAGATCTGATCAAATTAGAAACCGGCACTACAGTATTAGGGATGTTTAAAGTATTACCTTTCATCAACGTAGATCAGATTGCTTTGCAAAAGGATGATTTATTATTTTTCTATACTGATGGCCTTATCGATCTGGAAAATGAAAAAGGTCAGCGCTTTAAGACTAAGAATGTAGAAGATTTTTTGAAGAGCAATAAAGTCTCTTCCCCTAAAAACCTGAACGATAAATTACTGGAAAAGTTAAACGATTACCGGCAAGAGAGGGAGTTTACAGATGATGTTACCGTATTAAGTTGTTTAATAAAGTAATGTTCAATTTCTCAAAAGGCCGGAGTACATATAAAAGACTAATTTTCTTCACTGAGCTCACCCAGTTTTAACTTCTCTTCTACGATAAAAGCATTGGGAAAATCATTAGAGAATTTTTGCTGGGCACTTTTAGCATTCCATATAGAACGATAATCTCCTACCCGTAATTTAAAATAGGGAGCTACATGACGCAAGTAAAAGTTTTTATCCGGATACTTTTTTTGAACAGCGGCTCTTTTATCCAATACCTTGCTGCGATCAGAACTTGAAAATAATTGCACGCGATACCGGGAAATAGTAGATCTGTCTTTATTAAAGGTACGATGCTTGGCTAGCAACTTATCTAATCGTTTATCCTGATGATAAGTTATTTCCCCTTCTCTTTTTTTGTGTTTTTTCATTTCTTCCACAATAAAGCATTTTTTATAATCGGATTTCAACTTTTTTTCAATGCTCCGAGCTTTATCCCGTGTCTTATAAATACCGGTACGCAATTTAAAGTATGAAGATTCATAAACTATACGAGCGGTAAGCGTTGGATATTTCTCCAGAAAATTCTTTTTTTCCTTGCCCACTTTACTACTATCCGAACCTAACGTTAATTGGATACTATAAACAGTATCCGGTGGTCCTCCTTTTTTCATAAAGACGAGCTGTCGTTTAACCGGCCGTACTACTTTTTTAACGACCGTATCAGTATCTCCGGATACGACAATAGAATCAACCATTAAATACTGATATTCTCCTTTTTCCTTACTTCCTAAAGTATCTATATTAGTAGACAAAGTATCTATGTAAACCTGCCCTTGTCCCCCATGAAAGGTACAGAGTAAAATAAAAACTAATAAATAAATGCGATGTATCATGCATTTACTATTTGCACACCAGTTGATGTCCCTATTCGATCCGCTCCTGCTTCCAGGAAACAATTAATAGAAGCTACATCTCGTATTCCCCCGGCTGCCTTAATCTTTATAGAGCTTTGAAGATGCTCACGCATCAACTCCACTGCTTCTAAGCTAGCTCCTCCACCACTAAAACCGGTACATGTTTTCACAAAAGTAGGAGCTACGATATTACACCATTTACAAGCTCTTCTGATCTCTGACCTTGATAATAAATTAGTTTCTATAATCACTTTTATCACTTTATCCTGTTCCTGGCAAATATCAGAAACAGATTTCATATCCTCTATGACGTGCTGTTTATGCTCTGATCGAAAAGCACCAATATTCATTACCATATCAATTTCATCAGCGCCACGGGCAATTGCTGTTTGAGCCTGTTGTACTTTAGTGGCAGTAAAATCAAAACCATAGGGGAACCCTGTTACCGTCCCTACATTAACTTCACTCCTTTGCAAAAAATGAGCCGTTGTTTCTACCCAGTAAGGGGGAACAAACAAGCCGGCGAAACTATACTTATCTGCTAATCGAATAGATTGTTCGATCATAGCATAATCTACCTCCCATCCCAATACGGTATGATCTATGACGGTAGCTATCTTTTGTTTACTAAGCGGGCTTGCCATGACACTTTTTATATTTTTTACCACTACCACAGGGGCAGGGATCATTACGCCC
>CAZIGO010000079.1:9109-10181 GCA_964538595.1 uncultured Chitinophagales bacterium
TTCTAATGGGATCAGTTACCTCTTGTTGTTGGCCCGATTGTTGAACAGCTTGGGCTTGTGCTTGAGCTTGAGCATCCGCAGCTTGCCGACCCGCTTCTTGCGGATTAATTAATCCCGAAGCATCCTCACGTCCTGTTTCTAACTGAGGCTCTACCTCTGTTACTTCACTGTCCGCTTCTTGAATATTTGAGGACTCCTCCACACCGATCATACCCTTACACAAAAAGGCAACAGTTTCACGATTCAGTTTATTCAGCATGTGTTTAAATAACTCAAAAGCCTCCAGCTTATATACCAACAATGGTTTTTTCTGTTCATAAACTGCCGATTGAACAGACTGCTTTAAATCATCCATTTCACGTAAATGCTCCTGCCACACCTCATCAATATGGGCTAAAATAACATATTTTTCGATTTCTCTGATCAATGACGCTCCCTCTGTCTCATGAGCTTTTTCTAAATTAGCCACTACCTGCAGTACTTTCTGTCCGTCAGTAAAAGGTACTACGATGTCTTCAATATGATCCCCCTTATTCTTGTACACATCTTCAATAATAGGATAAGCCTGCTCAGCAATTTGATCCATTTTCCGATCATAAAAAGCGCTAGCTTTTTCATAGAGCTTATCTACCAGCGTAGAGGGCTTCTTCTTCATAAACTCTTTCTGATCAATAGGAGGTTCAATACTAAAATGACGAAGCACTTCAATAGAGAATCCCTCATAATCAACCTCTTCCTGATAGTTTTCGACCATGGTCTCGCATATTTCAATAAACATGGTCCGCAAATCCACGCTAAGTCTTTCTCCAAAGAGAGCATGGCGCCGTTTTTCATAAATAGCTTCCCGTTGTGTATTCATCACATCGTCATACTCCAGCAGATTTTTACGAATACCAAAATTATTTTCTTCTACTTTGGATTGCGCTCGTTTTAACGATCGACTGATCATAGGATGTTGCAATACTTCCCCTTCTTCATATCCCATTTTATCCATTAACTTAGAAATCTTTTCAGAACCAAATATCCGCATTAAATCATCTTCGAGAGAAACAAAAAATTGAGAAGTTCCGGG
>CAZIGO010000080.1:0-10174 GCA_964538595.1 uncultured Chitinophagales bacterium
TGATTCATCTCCCCCTCCCCATCGAGAGTTTGTTTTGAATTATTGATAATAAAGAATTTTTAAGTGGTGGGGTAAGCGATTAGTGTTGAGATTTCATAGATTTCGATTGAGATCTCTTATCTAAATTATAGGTAAAGCTGAGTCGGACTCGACGGGAAGTGTGCCATTGAAATTCTCCTTCTGTCCGGAAGTGTTCGCCTCGCGTAATCCATCTTCGTTTACGAGTATTGAAAATGTCTGAGATATTCAGCGTAATGGTGCCTTTGTTATTGAGTACATCTACATTTGATCCTATGTCAAGAGCATAGGAGGATTTGCGAAGTCCTTGCGTTGTTTTACGTGGAGCCCGGTATTGAAAAGAGGGCTGTATTTCAATACGATCACCAATAGCGAATTTAGTGCTGAATTGGCCATTCCAGGTGTAAGTATCACTAAATAAGGATGTATTATTGTAAGTGCCTTCTGTAATTGCTCGATATCCATTGATATTACCGTTGGCTCGCCACCAGTCGGTGAGTTCATAATTCATTGAAAACTCAATACCGTAATCGTGCTCTGTCGCTAAGTTAATAGGTTTATGGCGGGTTATGCCGTTCTCTTCTACATACGTAATATCCTCAATAACACCGGTTCGATAGCGATAATAGATTGTCGTTAAAAAACTGCCTTTTTTAAGCTGACGTTGATAGCCGCTCTCGAAAGAGTTCGTATATTCGGGGTTTAAGTCAGGGTTGCCCGATCGGTAATTACGGGAGTCAGCATATTGAAAGAAGGGGACCAGGTTCCAAAAATCGGGGCGGCTGATACGGCGACTGTAGCTCAGTTGCAAAGTGTTGTATTTATCGAGTTTATAGCTCATAGCGGCAGTGGGAAAGAAATCGAGATAACTACGGGGGTTGGTCTCGTTGGTCTCCACCAGTTCGGTGCGAATGTCGGCATATTCTGCTCGTAACCCTCCTTTAGCAGAAAATGCCCCCCATTTTTCACTTGCTGTGGCATAGGCTGCATAAATATTTTCTATGTACACAAACTTGTTGTCATACCGGGGGATTGGCTGCCATTCGCCTTGTTGTGAGCGACTTTCAACAGTATAATCGTTCAAAATTTGCCGGAGATGCGCTTTTACTCCTGTCTCTAACTTGCCCTTGTTTCCAAAAGGGTGTACATAATCCGATTGAAACAACCAACTGGTTTCGTATTCCACATTATCAGAGCGCTCGCGAAGATCAACCGCACTTCCTTTGGTAATATTGTTTTGTCGGTAGTCCGCCTTTTCCCGGTCATCCTCCAGGTTGTACTTTACATCGGTAGTAAGCTTGCGATCTTTTTGTTTGAAATCCTTTTCATAGCTTAATTCAAATTCCACTTCATGGGATACCTCTTTTTCATCTTGGTAACGCTTAATGGTCCGTACCTGATCGCCTGCTTCATTAAAGTCTTTATAAGTGGTGGTGGAAGTATTGTTACCGGTGGAATATTGATAAGTGCCGGCAAAAGTTATGATGTCATCCGGCGAGAGATAGAAATCGGCACCAAGACGCAAGTTATTCGAAAGATCGGAGCGCGTTTGGTCTAACTGTCGTTCGTAAGAATAGGAAGTATCCGGGAAATCATATTCTTGAAGAGAATAACCGCCGCCCGGGCTGCGATCCCAACTCACTCCTTCACTGATAAAGATGTTGAACCAGTCTTTTCGATAATTCAGGTTGATGGCCGCCCCGTGATCATGCGGGTAACCCGTGTTAACATCGAACGAGCCGTGGAGTCCGCTTTTGTCTTGATCTTTTAATACGATATTGATAATCCCTACTTCGCCTTCAGCGTCGTATTTAGCGGAAGGGTTGGTAATGACTTCGATACGTTTGACCAGGTTCCCTTGCAACTGGCGCAGCGTTTGAGGATCACTGCTACTGACTAAACCGGAGGGTTTACCATTAATAAAAAGACGAACATTTTGACTACCTCTTAGATTGATGCCCCCGTCCATATCTACGGTGACGGAAGGCACATCGCCTAAAATATCAGTGACATTACCCCCCTTACTACTTAAATTTTGATCAACGTTGTATACTTTTTTATCGAGCTTTAAATTAACTTTATTTCGTTGTTCTTTTACCACTACTTCATCTAAACTCTTGGAGGCTGGTTTTAACGTGATCGTTCCCAGGTCTTTGGCGGCATTGATTTGCAATTGCGGAATAAACTTACTTTGATAGGATAAAAAAGAAATCTTTACATAGTACCGGCCCACTGGTACTTGAACCTCAAACTGCCCGGACTGGTCAGTAGAAGTTCCATTAGCCATTGTAGAATCTGATTGCTTATAAAAGGCAACGGTAGCGTAAGGGATAGGAGCACCACTTTTATCAATGACTTTACCGCTAACCGGGAAACTATTTTGTTGCTGAGCAAAAAGGGGAATACTGAATAATAAGGTAATTAAAAAAGTAAGAGTTTTTCTTGTAGTCATACCAATCTTTTATTGACTTCAATAATAGGTATTTTGTGGCCCGGTTGTTAACATAATCTATAAAACAGCGGTAAAAATAGATGAATGTTTCAATTTCTTTAAGAATTAGTGAGTTCTTTTATCTTATCAGTATAAGTCGGACCGACCGGGATCTGGTAAGAGCCAATTTGGAGTTGTTTCGGATGGATCGTATCAATCTTATCTATGGCTACTATGTAAGAACGATGAACCCGTATAAAATTAGGATCGGGTAATACATCCAACATTTCCTGTACACTCATCAACGTCAGGAAAGAGGGCCGATCGTTGGTATAGATCCGTAAGTAATCTTTTTCACTTTTTATAAACAAGATGTTTTGAAAATGTAACTTTATTTTATTGTATCCTGACTTAATGTAAGTATAGGATTTTTCTGCTGTGGCCGGCAGTATCCGCTTTGCTTTTTTTATAGCTTCTTCGAAGCGTTCGTAAGAAAATGGTTTTAGTAAATAGTCGACAGCGTCCACTTCAAATCCTTTTACTGCATATTCTGAATGGGCGGTTGTAAAAATAACAGGAGGGGGGTGGGATAATTTTTCGAGTAATGCTAGCCCCGGTAGGTCGGGCATCTGTATGTCAAGAAATAAAAGATCAATAGGTTGTTCTTGAAGTATTGAAAGTCCTTTGTAGGGATCTGTACAGCTGTTCGTTAACTGAAGCGCATTATGTCGTTGGATATAATCGCGTAATACCTCTATGGCTAACGGCTCGTCATCTATAATTAAGCACTTAAGCATGGAGCTGCAGTTGTAGTTTGACAATAAAATGATCGGCCTCCTCCCGAATAGTGAGGTTGTGCGTATTCGGATACAGGAGCTCGAGACGGCGACTGACATTTTTTAATCCTATCCCTTCCTTGGGAGAAGAAGCGTGCTCTTTATGTAAACTGTTGCGTATACTAAAATGCAAGGTCTCTTTATGTAACTTTATCCCTATGTTAATATAAGAGTGATGATGAGTACTGATTCCATGTTTAAAAGCATTTTCTATAAACGGGATCAGAAGGAGGGGAGCAATTTTCTTACCGGCAGTTGCTCCTTCTTGGTGAATGTTGATAGTTACATTTTCGGGCAAGCGGAGTTGTTGAAAGTTGATGTAGTGACGCAGGTGATCTATCTCCTGCTCCAGCGGAACTACTTCCTTTTTAGTCTCATACAAGACATATCGTAACAATTCTGATAGCTTTAATAACGCTTCAGAGGTTTTTTTATTGTCTTTTTGAGAAAGGGCATATATGCTGTTGAGGGAGTTAAATAGAAAATGCGGGTTGATCTGTGATCGTAAATAGGCGAGTTCTGAAGCCAACTTTTCATTTTCAATATTGCGCTTCATTCGTTCATTTTTGAACCATTGCTGAGCCATTTTTACTCCACTGCTTATCCCCAAAATTAAAAGCGTCATGATGATGGCGTTTGTAATTACTTTTTCTTCCATCCAGGGATGAGCGGTGTAAAACTCCCAATTAAAAAGCCATTGCAATAAGAGGTTACCGCCGACAACCCCTCCGATAATAATGATCACTATTATAAAGTATGAGGTAAAGCGCCGCTTCCCGAACAGGTGGGGGATGAGCAAACCGAAGTTAAGATAAAAGACGCCGGCCATCATGAGGGTATATAACGTATATCGGACCACCGCTTGTGTATCGAAAGTTTGATGGTGGTGAAGGAAGAAAGGATATAGCAAAAATGCAGCCCAGAGAATAATATGGAGAGCCGGTTGTAAAAATCTATTGTTTTTTAGATCGAAGGAGGCCATGCCGATTAAATTTACGAATTCAGTAGGCCATCTATAGCCGTTTATCGACAAAGGGAGTTATAAATCTACGAATAGAAACTACTGCCCTCCAGAAAGAGCTCTTATTGGGCAAATAGGGACTATAAGATATAATTCAACCGGGGGGAGCCCCGGTTGAAGAAGTGTGTTTATCGTAGGATAACGACACGCCGGTTACGGGTAATTCCACTCTCTAGCAATTGCACTTTTACAAAGTATACGCCTTGGCGAGCGTCACTCATATTAAATTGGTAAGTTTGATTGATAACCCCATTATCTACTATTTTTCTAGTAGATTGGCCCAGCATATTAATGACTTCAATGTTGACTTTCTCCGCTTGTTGAACATTGAGACTCACATTGATTATCTGTTCCGTTGGATTGGGGTATACATGAATATCATTTATGAGGGATGGTTGTGCTATTCTGGTACTTTGTACAGTCACCAGTTCGCAGGCGGAGTCGGTAGCACAGCCGTTATGAGTTGTCAGACATACTTTATAGGTGCTGTCTTGGGCATAGGTGTGGGTAGGCGTGGCACCACTGTCAATCGATCCGTCGCCAAAACGCCATTGCCATTGAGTGGCATTCTTTGAACTGTCTACAAATTGTACTGTTAGCCCGGAGTCCGTATGTCCGAATCGCGTTACGGGTGGTGTGCAAGTATTTATTACAGGTTTACAAACTGAGTCACGACCGCACGGATTAGAAACGGTTAAGCAGACCTGGTAAGTGTCGGCTTGTGTGTAAGCATGGGAAGGATTGGTAAGATTACTGGTGTCTCCGTCCCCAAAGCTCCATTGCCATTGAAGGGCGCCGGCCGACTGGTCGGTAAAATTAAATGTATTACCACTGGTGCTATAAGTGTATTGAGCAGTGGGAGGCGTACAGGTGACCGTTACACTGTCACAAACGGAATCTACGCCGCAGACGTTGCTAGCGCGTAAACAAACCCTATACGTACCGCTGCTGTCGTAGGTATGAGAAGGATGGCGCAAGGTGTCTGTTCTGCCGTCACCAAACCTCCATTCCCAATTTGTGGCACCTACTGTTGAATCGGTAAAGTGAACCGTCAGGCTCGTATCTTCAGTTCCGAACTGGGCCTGAGGAGAATTACAGGTAACAGTCACTGGCTGACAAACAGAGTCGGAGCCACAGATACTGCTCACTTCTAAACAGACCGTATATGTACCCGGTGTGGTATAAGTATGAGACGGATGCTGAGTAGTATCTGTTGTGCCATCACCGAAATGCCACAACCATTGGTCGGTGTGTTCAGACGAATCAGTAAAGTTAACAAACAAACCGCTGGTATCTTGTCCGAAATCAGAGACGGGATCAGGACAGTTGATCAGTACGGTATCACAGGTAGTGTCGGTACCACAATAGTTGGAGGCGACTAAACAAACCTCATAAGTATCTTCAGTAGCATAAGTGTGCGTGGGATGTTGGACAGTATCGGTTTGGCCGTCGCCGAACGTCCAATACCAACTGGTGGCGCCCACTGTGGAATCATTAAATTGAGCGGTGTAATTAGTATCTGATATAGCAAATTTGGCCGTCGGAGAATTGCAGGTAACAGTCACCTGTTGACAAGTAGAATCGGATCCACATTCACTGAACACCTCTTGGCAAACTGTATATGTACCAGGTGTAGTGTAAGTGTGGCTGGGGTGTTGGGTTGTATCTGTTGTTCCGTCGCCAAAATGCCATAGCCAAGATTGAGCGTTGGTGGAGGAGTCGGTAAAATTCGCAAGGAGACTTGTCGTGTCATAATCAAAGGAGGCAGTAGGCGTCGGGCATGTAATGACAACAGAATCGCAGGCAGTATCTGCGTAGCAATTATTGTTGGCGATTAAACAAACTTCATACGTCCCTGCCGAATCATAAGTATGGTTAGGATGTTGAGTAATAGTACTGTCCCCATCCCCAAACGTCCAAAACCAGTTATTGGCATCATGGGAAGTATCCGTGAAATAGGCATCCAGTAAATCAGTACTGTCGGTCTTAAAGCCGGCTTTTAATGAAGAGGGCAACACCGGTACGTTTTTTGTGACAGAATGGGTACATCCATTTTTATAGACGGTGAGTGAAACAGGATAAGTGCCGGCAGAAGCGTAGAGGTGGGTAGGTGATTGTTGAGTGGAAGTATCGCCATCACCAAAATCCCAACGCCAACCATCGGGCATATTGGTAGACTGATCCGTAAAGCTGGTTTTTTGTCCTACACAGACCGTATCAAAAGTAAAATCAGCAAAACTGCCTTCTTTAACTTCAATTGTTTTTTGAGCGGTGTCCTGTCCGCAATCGTTACTAATAATAACAGTAACAGTATAGCGGCCACTACTGTCATAACTATGTCTGGGTAGTCGAACGGTATCTGTGGTACCATCGCCGAACTTCCATAAATAGTTTTGACTTTGATCTGTCCAGAACATAACCTCTTCTCCGGGGCAAGGGTTCGTGGGGGTGAATCCCAAATAGGCCGAAGGAACAGCTCCACTACTTACCGTTACCAATTGGGCAGCTGAACCCTGCTGGTTACAGTGATTGTAGGAAGTAAATGTGACGGGGTATGTACCCGCGCTGTCATAGGAGTGCGTGGGGTTGTCGAGTGTCGAAGAATCGCCGTCCCCAAATTGCCATAAAACTCGACTGTCGGCCGTAGAGGTCCAATAATTATACGTATATTCTTCATTGGGGCAAATGGCGGTAGTAGGTGTCGTCCATATAAAAGGAGAAGGCTCGTTATCTTTTACTGTGACGGTACGGGTAGCAGTATCTTTATTGCCACAATTATTGATGGCTATTAGTTGTACATTGTAGTTGCCGGTATCAGCATAAATATGTTGGGCATGTAAAGCGCTTGAAGTATCGCCATCGCCGAAGTGCCATTGAGCATCAACCAACGGACTGGAGTTATTAGTGAAGTCGACGGTATCGCCCGGGCAAATATCAAATGGGTCAAAACTAAAGTTAGCATTAGGGCTTACGGAGGAATTGACCTGCATCAATATGCTGTCTTTCATCTTGTTCCCGCAAATATTTTTGACGGTTGTCATCACTTTATAGGTGTCAATACTGGAAAAAGCATGTTCCGGGTTCGATAGCGTGGATATATTGCCATCATCAAAATCCCAGGTGATACGGTTAACATTATTGGAATACGAACTATTGAATTTTCCCGTGTCCCCCGGACAGAGATTGGTAGTAGAAGTATAAGTAAACAAGTAGGGTTGAACTGTACTGTCGACGATCAGCTGTTCAGTAGCCGTATCATTACCGCAATTGTTCATCGTGATCATCGTTATCGTATAGGTATCGGCTTGGGCGTAGGTATAGTTCGGGTGGATTTCTTTGGAGGAGTCGCCGTTACCGAAAAACCATTTAAAGGTGTTGTCTCCATTGACACTTTGATTGCGAAAGTTTACCGATTCCCCGGGACATACGGGGGTGCTGTTATCGATATAAAAATTAGCTTCGGGACGTACATCAGTAGCGATATAAACGGAGTCGACGGCGGTATCAGCACTACATGAGTTACTGACAGCATGTTTGATAATGTACTTACCGGGGCTGGAATAAGAATGGGTAGGCTCTAGGGAATGGGAAGTTTGTCCATCACCAAAATCCCAGTAAGGGTTCAGCTGTTCATTGCTGCCATTATAGAAATTGACGGGAGCACCAACGCAAAAACTATCGGCAGAAGGGGTGAAGCCGGCATCGGCGGAATCGATCATATAAATAGTCTTTTGGGTATGGTCGGTATCTGTACTGGAATAGGCCCACAACTCTAAGACAAATGCTCCCTCTGAATAGTATATATGTGAAGGATTAGCAGCCGTCGAAGAGCTGCCATCACCGAAATGCCATTCATAAGAAGTAGCTCCTGAACTTGTGTTATTAAAAACGACCGAGTCGGGCGTACATCCTTTATTGGTTTGGGTATAAGTAAAACTGGCATCCAATTGTGCTTTTACTGTGCATAGCCCTACGGTGACAACCAATAAACATAACAACGATTTTCTAAAACACATATAAAATTTGTTTTTATTTGATTTGTATGAAGCCGAATGTACTAAACGTTGAAAAGGGAGACAAAAACAAAATTGGGCAATTTTCGTCAATTTATTTACAGTAAAATAGTACTCAAGTTTTGTAGTACTTTTTATAAAGGCCAAATAATAGGCTTTTTTTGATAGGAGCTCGAAAGTATAATTCTATTTTTTTCGTTAAAAATTAATATATAAGGGTTGGTAATCGCTTACTATTTCCTAAACAGATCGACTATTTATATCTCTAAAAAGAGAAGATTTACCAGGTTTTGGTTCAAATATCGATAATCCTTGATGAGGATCGGTAGTATGAGCTATTTACTATAGATGCTTGTGTTGTTCATTGTATTGCTGTAATACTTCGATTGCTAAGGGCTCGTCTTCGATTACGATCCATTTATCTATTGAGGGGATTGTAATTTGACAAAAAATTTTTTTGATTGGTCAGGCAATGCTAGGAGGGGTATATCAATTTCAGCTGACGCTTCACTTTTTTAGGTCCTAAACTTTCTTTCTGGGATGATTTTGGGAGTTTTTGGAATGGATATAAATACTGTTTAACGAATTGAAAAGGAAATGGGGATCTACTTAAGATCGGAGATAAGATAATTCTGGGGCCATTTTTTCATGTTCATTAGTACCGTTTCAATCGTTCATTTTAAAACATTGTTCTGCCATTTTATTACCGCTGCTAATCCCTAATATTTAAAGGAGTATTATGATTACAGTGGTAATGATTTTTTTGCCATAACATTTTCCGTTGAACCGCTATTACTGTAAATAGATTTACTTTCGTGAGGGCACCAACGGATAATGATAATCGGACATAAAGATTGGTCTTGTTTCAAAGAGAATTAATATCACCGAAAAGAATTTGGCAGTTAGTTTGGGGATACTTGCCCCTTTATTACTTGTTACTCATAAAGCTCAAATTTCAATCTATATTTAAAAAATGCGAAAAGGGGAGCTTCAACGTATAAATTATTACCTATCAGTTTCCCCTTTTGTCAGTTCCTTTATTACAGACCGTCAATTTTCAAAGATAACTCCTATAGTGGGTAAAATTTCGCCGGAAGAACCATCGATGCATTTAGTTTGATAACAATGAGGATACCGGGAATCGGTAAGTAGTTGACCTTTACTATTTCGCTTTACTATCAAAATTGGCAGTTGATCAGGTGAAAACCCTATACATTTTGTCCATCTAAATCAAGATTGTGATTAAAATGATCGAAAAAACCCTTTTTATCTATGCACACATCCAAATAGGCAGAGGGGTTTAAACGCTTTCCCACTTGGAGATGAGTATCGGTTATCATCGCTTTTCTCCTCTTTTGGAAAAAAAGAGTGTCAATTGAACGGAAAATCTTCCTTGGATAGATTTGGAACATCAGCTAAGATTGTAAGAAGCGAATTATTGTTGATGTTCAAAAATGTGATTTATGAAAAAAACTAATCTTGTTATTGGTTATTTAAGTGTGTTATTCATTTTACTGGTGGATTTACCCTTATGGGCCCAGTTAAGAGTGCCTGGAAATTTAAATGTAGTGGTGAATGAGCAGGAGGGCTACCAATATGACATAGGTTTTACGGTGACGGACAAGGCCCTCAGTGAGACGAAGAAAATAAGAGTAAAGATCGGTAAAAGGGAGGGGGCAGATAATATATACCACGCTCCGTTTAAAGTATACTCCCGAACGGATTCATCAACAAATGAGACCCATTACTACTCGAACAAGGGAAATATTGCCATTTCTTCTACCAGTGATAGTATTAATGTACAGACAAAAAGCTTAAGCAGGAAGGGAAAATATATAGAAGTGATGCTCATAGG
>CAZIGO010000081.1:0-2363 GCA_964538595.1 uncultured Chitinophagales bacterium
AGTGGCTATATATGAGAAAATTCTTGAAGATAACCCAAACAATGCTCAGGCCCAGCTTTCCTTAGCTCAATATTATAAGCAAAAAGGGAATCAAGACAAATACGAGAATATTTTGCATAAATTGTTTTCCAATCCCGAAATTAATATAGATAAAAAAGTTAAAATATTAGTTCGTGATTTCGATTTAATGAAACAACGCTCACAAAAAACTCCTAAAGGCGTAAAATTAGGAAAAGTACTCACAGAGACCCATCCGGACAATGCAAAATCGTATTCTGTTTACGGAGATTTCCTCTATCAGAATGGTTCACTGGAAAAAGCTTTGGCTCAGTATCAAAAAGCGATTAAGTTAGATAATAGTAAATATTCATTGTGGCGGCAGAAGTTGGTTATTCTTTCAGAATTGAAAAAGTATGATGCTTTGATACAAGAAGCTGATAAAGCAATTGAACTTTTCCCGAATCAACCTCATCTCTATTATTTAAAGAGCCTGGCTCTTATGCAAAATAAAAAATACGAGGAGGTGATAGAAACTACAAACCAAGGATTACAGCTTCAGCCTCAGAACAAAACCATGAAGGCTCAGATGTACTCCAACTTGGCTGAATCCTATTATAACTTAGAACAGTATGCTAAATCGGACAGTTGCTTTGAGAAGTCGTTGAAGTTAAACCCCGAAAATACTTATGTAATGAATAATTACAGCTTTTATCTTTCAAACCGGGGAGAGAATTTGGAACGGGCTGCTGAGTTAGCTCGTAAAGCGAATGAGTTAGAATCGGGTAATTCTGCTTTTCAGGATACTTATGGCTGGGTTCTATTCAAACAAGGTAAATATGAAAAATCTAAAAAATGGATTAAAAAAGCATTGAACAATGGCGGCGATCAACGACCTGTTATATTAGAACATTATGGGGATGTACTTTTTAAGTTGGGTGAAAAGGATAAAGCCGTTAAATATTGGAAAAAGGCTAAGGAAAATGGAGCTAAATCCTCCCTTATTGATAAAAAAATAGCTAATGAGAAGCTTTATAAATAAGCGCCTTCCTTTTATCTTGTTAATGCTGTCTTTCTTTTTATCGCATTGTTCTTTATTTCGTTCTACACCACAAAAAACGGTAAATACTTCCCCTTCTTATTCGGATACCTTATCTGCCAATGAGGTAGGGAACAAATTAATTGAAAATCAATTTCACTTTGATTGGATGAAATCAAAAGTGAAGGCCCACGTCTCGAGTCGGGGAAAAGATAAGTCCATTAATATGAATATACGGATGCGAAGGGATAGTATTATTTGGATTTCGGTCCAGGGCCCATTGGGTATGGAAATGGCCCGCGCTTTGATTACAAGTGATTCGGTAAAAATGATCGATCGGTCGAAAAAGAAAGTTTTTATCAAGGATATCGATTTTTTACAAGAAAAACTTTCCATGCCTTTACAATTTTCCCAGTTACAAGCTCTTTTAAGTGGTAATTGTATCTTTTGTAATAGTGATAAATTAGCATTTCGGACAGATACTTTTGCCTCGAAGGAAGAAAAGCAGTATGTAATGAAAGCTCGACAACACCCTTTTAATAGTGTATTATGGATAGGTCGAAAACAGTTTTCCTTACAACAAATGCAATTACAACATTTGGTGGTAAACCAAACATTAACAGTAATGTATAAGGAGATAAGAGAACTTCAAGAACAACGGTTCCCTTATCAACAAAAATATGTTGTTCGTAATCGAAAAAGTAATACACTTACATTGGAGTTTAAAGATGTACAGTTAGAGGGGCCTTATGCTTTTCCTTTTAGCATACCTGACAAATATGAAAAAGTATTTTAAATATTTAAATATAGCCTCATGCCGATCTTTTATATTGATCGTTTTACTACTAGGAGGAGTATGGGGAACCGGAAACAGCCAAACAAAGGAAGAGCTAGAGGAAAAACGGGAGAAACTATTGGAGGATATAAAGTTTACTAAAAATGCACTCCAAAAAACCAAGAAAAATAAACAATCTTCCCTCAATCAACTTGTTACTCTTCGTAAGCAGATCGAAAAACGAGAAGATGTTATTCAGACCATTGAGCATGAAATTGATATTTTAGATCAGCAAATGGCAGAGCGGCAGGGTGTGATCAATTCGTTGGAAGAAGATTTGGATACTTTAAAAAAAGAATATGCGCGAATGGTTCGGGCTACTTATAAAACCCAATCGGCTTATAATCGGTTATTATTTATTTTTTCCGCTCAAGATTTTAATGATCTTTATAATCGTATACGTTATTTAGAACGGTATACCGCATATCGCCGCCAACAAGCGGAATTAATACAACAAACGAAATCTGATTTAGAAGAAAAGCTCCAATCCAT
>CAZIGO010000081.1:2416-3361 GCA_964538595.1 uncultured Chitinophagales bacterium
GCTGTCTAATTTAACAGATCAAAAAGAAAGATTACAGCAAGAGATTCAGAAAAAAAATGAGATAGTGCATTCTTTAAAAGAAAAAGAACGAGAATTGGTAGCGGAAATAGAGCAAAAAAAAGAAACGGCTCGAGAGCTAAAGAAAACTATAGAAGATTTGATTAAAAAACAAATGGAAGCTGCTAAAGAGGAAGGAAAGCTATCTTTAACACCAGAGGCTTCAAAACTATCAGCTAATTTTAAAAAGAATAAGGGTAAGTTACCATGGCCAGTGGATAAAGGGGTGATTACCAGTTCTTTCGGGAAACATCCTCATCCGGTATTGGAACGAGTAGAGGTAAAAAATAATGGAGTGGATATTAAATCCAATAAAGGGGCTTCTGTTCGTGCAGTTTTTAGTGGTAAAGTAAAAAATGTGATGTATAATCCCAGCTTTCACCGGGCTGTGATGATACAACATGGTAATTATTTTACGGTTTATTCTAACTTGAGTGAAGTATTTGTGGAAGCGGGTCAAGAAGTGGGCACGAAACAATCTATCGGTAAAGTTTATTATAATGAAGATAAAGGGAAGGCACAAATCCATTTGGAAGTGTGGAAGGGTACGGAAACCCTTAACCCCCAGGAATGGCTATATATTGTACAATAAGAATCAACCGATAAAGAAGAAGGCAACCCAAGCACTGAACCAACCTATTGCATATCCTAAATATACTTCTTCAGTGGTGTGTACATCAAGGATGAGACGGGCAGTGCCCGTTAAACCAGCAGCTCCTATTACCACAGAAAGGGGAAAGTAAATTTGAAATGCCGATTGGGGAGAAGTAGCAAACAAAATACCGGCTACACCGGTTAATCCGGCACAGTGAATACTTATTTTCTTGAAAAAATTAGCAATAAAAGAAGATAGTAAAACAGCTATCATAGCCAACAGGCTCCAACTTA
>CAZIGO010000081.1:3371-5676 GCA_964538595.1 uncultured Chitinophagales bacterium
GGGAGCTCATGCGATAGTATATGGCGATAAAAAGGAGGATGATAATAAGGAAGGGATAGATACGATCTTTTCGCTTTTCCAGGGTAAAAGAAGAAATAAGGCGAAGTTGTCGGAGTAGATAGATGATCAGTAACGGCAGAACCAATGTATTTAAGAGAAGCATAGCGAGGAGCCGTAATTTCATATTAAAACTTATTATTGAAAAATGATCGGGGTAGACCCAAAAAAAGAGGAGGTAAAGGTAAGTAGGAGCAAGTAAGGGGTGAAAAATGATGCTAATAACATGAGCAAAAATACGTATCATACCGCTGTTTACAGATAAGATTACGAATATATCAATAAATAACAGGAAAAAGATAGGAAGAAAACCAATAAAACGGATAATATAATGGTCAGGTAATTTCTTTGCGTAAGCGAGCAACTGGTATGTTCATCTGTTCCCGGTATTTGGCTACTGTACGACGGGCTATTTTATATCCTTTTTCCTTTAATTTATCCGTCAGCTTTTTATCGGATAGCGGCTTTTGTTTGTTTTCATTATCGATGATTTCCTGCAGTTTTTGTTTAACCGCTTTGTTAGATATGGATTCTCCGCTCTTCTTTTTCATCCCTTCTGAAAAGAAATATTTGAGGGGAAAAGTGCCGAATTCTGTTTGAACGTATTTACTATTGGCTACCCGGGAAATGGTAGAAATATCTAAATCCACATCTTCTGCAATATCCTTTAATATCATGGGTTTCAAATCGGCTTCATCACCGGTTTGGAAAAACTTTTCTTGACGCTTCATTATAGCTTTCATGGTGGAGCGCAAAGTACGTTGTCGTTGTTTGATAGCATCAATAAACCATTTGGCTGCATCAATTTTTTGTTTGATAAACAGGATAGCTTCTTTATGCTTTTTGTCTTTCTTTTTACTCGCTTTATACCCTTTGAGCATATTTTGGTATTGCCGGCTTACCTTTAATTCCGGGGCATTTCGTTCATTAAGGGTTAATTCTAACTCCCCATTATTATTAGTGATGAAAAAATCGGGGATGATATATTGGGGGTTCGGGCTTTTATCGTATTTATCAGAATAACCGCTGCCGGGCTTGGGATTGAGCTTTAATATTTCATCAAATGCGGCTTTTAGCTCTTCTCGGGAAATAGATAGTTTTTTAATTAGTTGATCGTACTTTTTTTTCGTAAAAGCATCAAAGTGATCCTGTAATATAGTATAAGCTAGTTTAGAGGCAGAGTTGTCCTGTTCTTTGCGCTCTAATTGCAGTAACAGACACTCCTGTAAGTCACGAGCCCCAACCCCAGCCGGGTCGAAGTCTTGTATAAGTTCCAATACTTCCTCCAGTTCTTCCGGGGAGGTTTGAATGTTCTGAGTAAAAGCCAGGTCATCAGTGATAGCCTGCAATGATCGCCGAAGATAACCGTCTTCTCCAATAGTACCGATCAACTGTTGAGCTAATTTCTTTTTACGCTTTCCCAAGTCCATCATGTTCAGCTGATCAGACAAGTAGTCATGGAAAGTGGTTTTTACAATAGGAGGCACTCCTCCTTCTTCTTGGTTATCTTTTTTGCCCGAGGCATAGTAGTTATTTACCTTATAATCGGCAACATCGTCGTCATTAATATAATCACTTATATCAAAATCATCTTCAATAAGTTCTTCTTCTGTCGCTTCGGCTTCCTCTTCTTCAGGAAGTACCTCATCCTCCGTTTCCTCCTGCTCTTTGCCCTCTTCTAACGCTGGGTTTTCTTCTAACTCCTGCTCTACTCGCTGCTCTATACTGGCGGTAGGCACCTGCAGCAACTTTATAAGTTGGATTTGCTGAGGGGACAGCTTTTGTAATAATTTTTGATCTAACTGTTGCTCTAACATAAAAAATACCCAAATTTCAGGGTGTGAAGTTTTTGAAGTGCAAGGAACTGATTACCTTTGCTTACTTAAATATACAATAAGAAAGACAGACATGCTAATATCTTCTTATAATTGAAGTAAAATTTTGTTTTATGGAAAAAACGCACGAGATACGTCAGTTACCTCAATATGAAGAACAGCAGGTTACGCTCAAAGGTTGGGTGCTCAACCAACGTTCCAGTAAGAACATTGTCTTTGTTATTCTCCGCGATGGGACGGGGTTTACACAATGTGTGATTCATATAAATACCGTAGGTGAAGATGATTTCGATAAAGCGGATAACTTGAATTTAGAAGATGTGATCAAGGTGACTGGAAAAGTGGTTGAGGATGAGCGACAGATCGGAGGTTATGAAATACAAGTGGAAGAATTTGAATTGCTACAGGCTTCC
>CAZIGO010000081.1:5686-10052 GCA_964538595.1 uncultured Chitinophagales bacterium
AGATTACCCTATTGCTAAAAAAGAACATGGCGTGGATTTTTTGATGTCACATCGTCATTTATGGTTACGCTCTCGCAAACAATGGGCTATCATGCAAATCAGAAATCAAATTGTCTATGCCATTCATACTTTTTTTCAGGAAAGAGGTTTTGTGCAACTTGATGCCCCTTTCTTTACGGGTAATGCAGTAGAAGGGACGACGGATCTTTTTGAAACCGATTTTTTCGGGCAGCCGGCCTATCTTTCTCAATCGGGTCAGCTTTATGGAGAAGCGATGGCTATGGCCCACCGTAAAATTTATACGTTCGGGCCTACCTTCCGGGCTGAAAAATCCAAGACCCGGCGTCACTTGTCGGAGTTTTGGATGATTGAACCAGAAATGGCTTTCTATGATTTGGAGTTGACGATGGATTTGATAGAAGAATTTGTTCGGTATGTTATTCGGTGGGTGTTAGAGCATTGTCAATTTGAATTGGAACAGTTGGGTAGAGATACAGAATTCTTGAAAAAAGCTGATCAGTCTTTCTATCGGGTTACCTATGAAGAGGCGGTTAAAATTCTTCAAGGAAATAAGGAAATTAATGGGCGCAATACAATAGACACACTTGAAGAAGACTTACAAGAAGCACAAAAGACAATTAAAGAAAAACGAAAGAAAGTGCAAGAGTATGAAAAACGGGTAAAAGATAGTCAGATAAAAAAGAAAAAACGGAATCAATATCTCAATAAGATCGGCACCCTAAAGTCAGAAATTCATGATCTGGAGCATCGCATTCAACATATCCCAGAGTGGATCGAATCTGCTAAAAACTTTGAATACGGAACAGATTTCGGTGGTTCTGATGAAACGGTGTTGACACGGCTGTTTGAAGCTCCTTTACAAGTGTACAATTGGCCTAAAGGGATTAAAGCTTTTTATATGAAAGAAAATGAAGAGAATAGTGATTATGTTAAAGGTGTTGATTTATTAGCCCCGGAAGGATTCGGTGAAATAATTGGAGGAGGAGAACGGGAAACAGATGAAGAAAAATTGATTGCGCAAATTGAAAAACATAACCTGCCCATGGACGCTTTTGAGTGGTACTTAGATTTAAGGCGCTATGGATCCGTGACGCATTCAGGGTTTGGATTAGGATTAGAGCGTTTTATTGCGTGGGTCTGTGATATACATCATGTGCGGGAAACCATTCCTTTCCCTCGTATGTATGGCCAGTTGACTCCTTGATTATTAACGAAAAACAAGTAGATGATGAATGTTGATGAGAGCCGGGTCTGCCTGTTTCGCCTTCATTTTTTAGCTAAGAAACTTGTGCTTATCGGTGTTGAGTAGTATCTTTAATTTATGCCTTTCAGGGGAAAGTATTATATAAAATTCAAGTATACATCACTGCGAAATTGGCAGTTCTTAAAGGATATATTTTACTTTGCCGTCGCAGCCTTTGGAGGTCCCCAGGTGCACTTAAGCATGATGCTTGATATCCTGGTTGAAAAACGCGGTTATATAAGTAAAAATGAGTTGTTGGAGTTATTGGCTCTCTGCCGCTTTTTGCCGGGACCCAGCTCTACACAAACCCTTACAGCTATTGGATACAAACGAGGCGGACCATTATTAGCTTTCCTAACGGTCATCATCTGGATTTTACCGGCTGCCCTCGTTATGACGGGCATTGTTTTATTGTTTGGGTTTTTTACAAAGCAAGCGATCTCTACCCACTTTTTAACTTTTATTCACCCTATGGCTGTTGGGTTTGTGGCCTTTGCAGGTTATCGCCTCACTCGCTCCTTGTTAGATTCTACAGGGGCAGCGGTCATTTTTATTATTGCCACCTTTGTTACTATAGCTATTCGATCTCCTTGGGTACCTCCCTTGGTGTTGTTAGGAGGGGGGATTATTTCTAATTTTATTGATAAACGTATCTCTTACCATAAACCTCAGTTAAAAATAAAATGGAGTACATTAATAGTATTTTTTGCGATTCTTTTATTGGCAGTAATTTTAGGGGCTATAACCCGCTATAAGCCTATATTGTTATTCGAAAATATGTATCGTTTTGGAAGTATGGTATATGGTGGGGGGTATGTGCTTATTCCTATGATGTATGAACAATTCGTTGTGCATAAACAATATATGACTTCACAGGAGTTCCTAACCGGGGTGGGGCTTATGCAGGCGGTGCCGGGACCTGTTTTTTCTTTTTCTACTTATGCAGGCGGTGTGTCGTTAAAAGATTTCGGGATGATGGGGCGTATATTAGGAGCTTTCATTGGTACAGTCGGTATTTTTGTGCCGGGGACATTACTTATCTTTTTTGTATACCCCTTTTGGAAAGAATTAAAAAAGTTTACCCTTATTAAACGTGCAGTAAAAGGGGTAACCGTCGGATCGGCTGGGTTGATCGCTGCTGCTGCCTTTGTTTTATTTTGGTCGATGGGTTGGGAGATACCGGACGGTACTTATCCTTTTACATTTGAGGCCTTCTTTTATTTTTGGACGATGCCCCAAAATTGGTTAAATCTCCTGGTTTTAATTATTACCTTTTCTTTATTAGAGTTTACTCGTATTCCTCCACCTATCATTGTTTTGGTCGCTTTGGGGGCGGGTTTTATATGGTGAACAGGACCTTTCCCTCTACTCTGTACAGGTATAGAGATGAATAAGTGGTTATAAAAAAAGAAGGAAAACAAAGAAACTATTGTTATATTTTAAGTTTCTGAGGTTTCTTTGTTAAATTTGCGGTATGGCTGATCGAAAACAGTTAATAAAAGCGGCCCGTCAATTGTATTTGCAGTATGGGATTAAGAGTGTCACGATGCAAGATATCTCGCAGCAAGCGGGTATCTCTAAAAAGACGCTTTATCAAGTCGTTTCCCACAAGAAAGAGCTCGTCTATCAAGTAATGGATGATTTTCTGCAAAAAGAGCGGGATTTTGTGGAAGAAACTTTCAGTGCCTCTACCAATGCGATCGATGATCTTTTTAAGATCACCACCTTTTTATCTCAATATACTAAGAACTTAAATCCTGTTGTCAAATTTGATTTACAAAAGTATTATCCCGAGGCTTGGGAGCTATTCAAAAATCATAAAAATGAGTTTATCTATGAATTAATGTATGATAATATGGAGAAGGGCATTAAGCAGGGGTTGTATAGAGCGGATATTAACAAGGATGTGATTGCTAAGATGTATACTGAGCAGATTGAAATTATGTTAGATCCAACTTTATTCCCACCGGAACAATACAATATGTTTGAGGTACTGAAAGTAATTCAAAATCATCACATCCGGGGTATAGCCAGTCGATTTGGTATTCGCTACTTAGAATTTAAACAATCGGAAGATTCATCGGGAGAATGAATAAAATAATTTATTACATAGTATTTCCTTTATTATTGGTTTTTGGATTGATAGTTGAGGGCAAAACACAGGAGTCGTCAGTAAAAAAGTTTTCCTTAAAGGAAGCTCAGGATTATGCGGTACAAAATCATCAGCAAACAAAAAACGCCCGGATAGAACAAGAGATAGCTGAAAAAGAAATTAATGAGACTACCGCTACTGGTTTCCCTCAAATTAATGGGAGTATCGACTTTCAGCATTTTTTAGAGCAACCCACCTCATTGATACCGGCTGAATTTATGGGAGGACGGCCCGGTGAGTATGCTGAGGTAAAATTTGGGACAGAATATGATGTAAAGGCACAGGTGACAGCGCAACAGCTGATTTTCGATGGTAGTTATTTTGTAGGCGTTAAAGCTTCCAAAGTATATGCTCAATTAAAGTTAAAACAACAGCAGCAAACAGCCGTGGAGCGAAGGGAGGCGGTGACCAAATCCTATTATAATGTATTAGCTCGAACCCGCCAAATCAGTATTTTAGACTCTAGTTTACAAAACTTGCGTTCCACTTATCAAGAAACTCGAGCTCGTTATGAGAATGGTTTCGTTGATAAAATTGAAGTGGACCGGTTAAAGTTATCTGTCGCCTCGTTAAAACAGAATTTAAGGAAAGCTGAGCGCCAACAGCATGTAGCTGCCCTCCAGTTGAAAGCTCAATTAGGGATGTCGATGGAAGATTCCTTAATATTGACCCAGGCCCTTACAGATTTTTTACCCGAAAGTAAAACGGCTGCTTTGCCGGGTGAACCCCCTTCTTATGCTAACAATTTGCAACAAGCTATTTTAGACCAGCAAAAGCAATTGCGCGAGCTGGATGTTCAAAAAAATACCATGGCTTATTTACCCAATTTGTCGGCCTTCTTTACTCACCGGCAAAATGCTCAGCGGGATAATTTTGATAAAGTGACAGAAGAGGATTCATGGTATCCGGCTACCTTATGGGGGGTAAAACTGCAGGTCCCTCTTTTTACC
>CAZIGO010000082.1:0-9833 GCA_964538595.1 uncultured Chitinophagales bacterium
GCTTGCCGGAAAATCATAATAATACCATATCTCATAAGGATTGCCGGAAGGAGAACCCCGTTCAGTTACCCGGTCATTAGGTGGACCATACTCCAAATATACCCGTCCTCTGTCGGTTTCAAAACCATAAGATATTTGAGTTCCAAAAGCTTTGTTAACCTTGCGAACTTCCAACATATAACTATGATAAGCGCGGTCCGGGGCAACACTATCTCGCTTCCTCCAAAAATTCCAAAAGAATTGTTGTCTTTATCACTCCCATTTCCCGTTTATCAGCAATTGGATATATAGCATTCAGATGATAGTCCATGTCATCCCCCGTAATTGTATCAACAAATGTATCTTCGACATCGACATGCTTCAATTCTTTTTTAACGGAATCTCGCATCTTCCTGTTTACCCGTTGAAAAAACAATCTCTTTTCCGCTACTTTTTTATTTTTTCTATTACGAACTTGTACACATAATTCATAATTCCCGGTAGAAAGTGTACTAATATCTAAATTGGCAAAAAGCACATTGACAGGGCTGGGGGACTTTTTATTAAATTGGCTTAAGCGATCCACAACTTTATCGGAATTGGACTCTTTAATCGAGTACCGCACCAAAAATTGTTTGTCCGCACTAAATATCTTATCCGTATTATAAATTTCAGCATAAAAGGTGAGTTGTTTGCGCTGGGTAGGCAAAAAGTTCGCTACCAAGGGATAAATATCATAATTATTTTTGGTGAACCGGCTATTTGCCTTACTCTCTTGATAGCGGTCAACTAACTCGATATCAGATATTTCTACCGTGTCATTACTATAATTCACATGAACCGGCATATCCACATAAGTGGTATTGGAGGTGTCATAGCTATCGGTAATACGGACTCGTAACCGATAGCGACCGGGCTGCACCGATGTTCGTCTTTGATCAACGATACTAAAATCTATATTTTGCAAACTATCCACGGCAGGAGTGTGAATCCGAAACTTATCATATTTATATACCGTATCTTGGTGTAATAGCATATAAGTAACAGAAAGTCTACCCTGCAGCTGTCCATTTTCCTTCCGTTTATAAGTTATGCTGTTGCTATTAACAGTATAATACACTTCGAGATAAGGGCCTTGACCGGGTGCCATAAAAGAACAGTAACTTATATAAGCTTGAATATCGCTGGAGGTGTTTACTGTATCTTCTTTTCCCCAAGTCCAAGTACTGACAATGGCTAATATGCAAAACAATAGAATACGACCCATTTTATCGGTTTTTCCTTTTCTAATATACTTAAATATTCAAACCTTTGCAAAAGTTCCCATAAACCTCAAATTCTAAATTGTAGTATGTCAAAAAAAGCTGTATTACTAGAAAGTCAATATTTAGCCCCGATCCAATATTATGCTAAACTGGTAGAATATCCCAAGGTGTACATCGAACAATGTGAACATTTTATTAAAAGTACCTATCGAAATCGCTGTTATTTAGCCGGCCCTGACGGCTCACAACGTCTTTCCGTTCCTTTAAAAAAAGGGAAGAGTAATCAACGCAAAAACATACGGGAAGTCAAAATATTTCACGGTAACAAGTGGCGCCACAAACATTGGAAGAGTTTATGCTCTGTTTACCGGGCTACCCCTTATTTCGAATTTTATGAAGATCGTTTTGAACCGTTCTATAAAAACAAATATGAATACTTGTTTGATTTTAACCAAGAACTAATGGAATTCATCCTGTCTTGTTTCGATATAGAAGTGGATATCGAATATACCTCAACTTTTGAGAAGGATCCCCCGGATGACATATTAGACTTTCGCTCTGGTGTTCATCCCCATCCCGACAAAGGGAAGAAAGATCCCCAATTTTCTCCTCCCCGCTACCCTCAAATATTTGAGGACCGTACCGGTTTTTTGCCTAATATGAGTATAGTTGACCTCCTGTATAACAAAGGGCCGGAGGGTGTTGAGCTACTGCGAGAATCGGTGGGAATAAGTTAACAACTATTTAAGACGCCGACTTCTTGATAAAGGAAGTTCGAAGTTGTGATATCGCTTGACTTAAGCTTTTCAGTTTTTCTTGATCGAAACTCCTCAACCCTTTCCCTTCTTTATAAATACTTTGAATTTTCTTTAGCGAAGTACGTATTTCAGCAAAACGCTCATCTTGTCCTAACTCATTTATCAACTCGCGAATATTTTTCAAAGCATGCTGTTGCCCCCATACATTTTTGTAAATCTGTTCCGTTTTATCGTTCCGGGGATGCTTTTGTAACACCTTGGTGGTAATATACATGCCTTCTACCCATCCGCCTACCAATACTAAAGCCGCTGACCGAAGGCGCTTATGGGAACGCAGATAAGCATCTACACTATCATAAGCTCCATATATTAGATTAACCATTGAATCTTTTTGCCCGATATAGTTGTTAAATTTTTTAACTAAACGAGGGCTGAATGCCGGACGCACGCCGAGGTCCTCTGCCATCGATTGCACTGTTTTAAAATAATCGAGGGCCGATTGTGTTTTATCATTGAGCGTTAGATACCCTAAATCAGCCCCGTAAACGCCAAACATTAAACTTTTTTGGTCAGGACTCACATAGGTGTTTACTTTTTCTTGATCATGTACGAGTGTTGGAGCAAACTGGAGTTCGGCCTGATTGATGGAACGCAATATCTCCAAGGGAGAAGGAATATTATTTACCAATACCATATCAAACTTAGCCTTGGTTTGTTGCGATAGTTGCTTCATGGAGGAAGTATCAGAAGCAGTGGTAGTATCTTCGTCCATTTTCCCTTTTTCATCCTGTAGATCTTGATTATTTTTTTGCTGCGAGTTATTACACTGTATACCAGTAATAACAAAGGACGCAATAAGAATATAAACGATAAGCCGATGCGGTGATTTCATAAATGATTTTTTTATAAAAAAATTTCCCTTTCGAAAGAGCTAATTTAACAAAATATTGGGGATAATTTTAAATATCCGCCTTTACAATATTCCGTTGCAAATCTTCCATATTTTCCCGCTTCCGGATCAGGTGGTCTTTCCCATCATAAAGTAATACTTCTGCCGGTCGGAAGCGAGAATTATAATTAGCACTCATTTCAAAACAATAAGCTCCGGCATTATAAAATGCCAATATATCTCCTTCTCTCACTTCTGCCAACTGTCGATCTCTCCCGAAAGTATCCGTTTCACAGATATAGCCTACTACTGTATAAACACGAGGGGTGCCGGTAGGATGAGAAACATTAATTATACGATGGTATCCTTCATAAAACATAGGACGAATAAAATGATTAAATCCAGAATCGAGACCAGCAAAAACAGTAGAAGTCGTTTGTTTCACCACATTAACTTGTGCTAAAAAATACCCGGCTTCACTAACAATATATTTCCCCGGCTCAAACCATATCTCCAAATCTTTCCCGTAATGTTGACAAAATTCATTAAAACGCTCACTTACTTTTTCACCCAGGGCTTCCACATCAGTTATGACATCGTTTTCTTGGTAAGCCACTTTAAACCCGGAGCCAAAATCCAGAAACTCCAGATTATCAAAGTGGTCGGCCGACTCTAACAACACTTCCATACCATTTAAAAACACATCGGCATCTAAAATATCCGACCCCGTATGCATATGCAGTCCATTAACATGGATATCATAAGTATCAACGATCCGCAATACATGTCGTAATTGATGAAAGGAGATACCAAACTTAGAATCAATATGTCCGGTTTGTATATGGGCATTTCCCCCGGCAACAATATGGGGGTTTATTCGAATACAGCAAGGTACGTCGCTCCCAAAATGATGACCGAACTGTTCAAGGATAGAAATATTATCAATATTTATCTGCACCCCCAACTCTATCGCATCCTTAATCTCCTGGAAAGAAACACAATTGGGAGTATATAAAATATCTTCAGCTTTATAACCGGCCTGTAGTCCTAACCGAACTTCTTGGATCGATACCGCATCCAATCCTACATCAGCCCGTCGGAGCAATCGTAAAATATTTATGTTAGTAAGCGCTTTACAAGCATACTTAATCCGTATATTCGTGCCACTAAAAGCATATTTTAAGCGTTGACACTGGGCTAACATTTGTTCTCCATCATACACATACAGTGGAGTATCATATTTTTCACAAAGATTTTCTACTCCATGCCCGTTAATATAATACTGCCCTTTTTCTAGTTCCATTCATTCGATTTTTTAACACTAAAAATACTGCAAATATAGGAGATTTTCCCTTGATTATTTATTCAAATTAGTAAAACTCACATTTAAATATAGGGGGTGGGCAATGACATAGCTTCTTTATTCGGCAGAAGATACCGAGAGTAGATTAACTTAAATTTTGTAAGGCCTGGAGGATATGGTTTTCAATCCTTTTAACCGGGTCAGTTGAAGAAGAGGGCGGATAAAAAGATTCGCCGGTTACTTGTTCAAACAGCTCTTGGTATCTCTTTGAAATAGATAGTACTACCTCATCGGTGAGCTCCGGCATTGATTGTCCTTTTTTTCCCTGAAACCCTTGATCCATCAGCCACTCCCTAACAAACTCTTTTGACAGTTGTCTTTGTGGTTGTCCCTCGTTTTGACGCTCTTCATATCCAGAAGCATAAAAATAACGGGAAGAATCGGGCGTATGTACTTCATCAATCAGATAAATTTCTTCGTCAAACCAGCCAAATTCATATTTTGTGTCCACTAATAATAGGCCTTTCTCTCGCGCCCTTTCTGAACCTCTTTTAAAAAGCTCTTTCGTATAATGAGCTAATTCTTCATAAGTCTTCTCTTTAACAATGCCCTGCTTGATAATTTCTTTTTTAGATATATCTTTATCATGGCCCGTATGTGCCTTTGTAGTAGGTGTAATAATAGGAGTCGGGAGCGGATCGTGTTGTTGTAATCCATCGGGAAGTGTTTGACCACAAATTTCACGGTTACCTGCTTCATATACGCGCCAAGCATGCCCGGCCAAATATCCCCGTATAACCATCTCTACTGGAATAGGCTTACAATTTAAACCAATGGTAACATTCGGGTCGGGGACATCAATTACCCAATTCCGTACTATATCTGATGTAGCAGCTAAAGAACGAGCAGCAATTTGGTTCAATATTTGCCCCTTATAAGGGATAGGGCGAGGCAATATAGTATCAAAAGCCGAAATACGGTCCGTAGCTACCATGACCAAATAATCATGAGCTATATTATAAACATCACGTACTTTCCCTTGGTAACGCTTTTTTTGATTGGGTAAATGATAATGGGTACTTTCTATAGTGGGTGCTTCCATTACTATTTAGCTATTATCCCCCTTCTTATTGTTGGATTTATTTTTTTTGTTCTTCTTTGACTGAGAAGAAGATTTTTTATGATGGTTAACCTTTTTATCCTTTTTACGCTTTTTATTTTTCTTTTTTCTTTTACCCTTCTTTTTGTTTTCATATTCATCGAAGCGTTGGATAATTTTACTAACTAATTCATGCCGGATAACATCTTTATTAGTAAGATGAACGACCCCAATACCCTCCACCTCTTTCAGTAAATCAATGCCCGTCGCCATCCCGGATTTTTGATGGTGGGGTAAATCCACTTGAGTCAAATCACCGGTAACAATACTTTTAGCTTTCGGACCTAAGCGAGTTAAAAACATCTTAAGCTGACGTAGAGTGGCATTCTGCGCTTCATCCAGTATTACAAAAGCTTTATCCAATGTACGCCCTCTCATAAAAGCGAGGGGGGCAATCTCAATAACCCGGTTATCAATATAGTATTGCACCTTCTCAGGAGGTAACATATCATCCAGGGCATCGTACAACGGTCGCAAATAAGGGTCAACCTTTTCGCGGATATCCCCCGGTAAAAAACCAAGACTTTCGCCAGCTTCAACAGCAGGGCGAGTTAATATTATCCGCTTTACTTCCTTATCCTGTAAGGCCCTTACTGCTAAGGCAACTGCTGTATAAGTTTTCCCTGTACCTGCCGGCCCGGCAGCAAATACAATATCATTATCTTCAGCTAAACGAACTAACTTCTGTTGATTAGGGGTTTGAGCTTTTACCGTCACACCTCCCGGCCCCCGCACAATTATATCATTTTTATATGAAGTTACTAACTCTTCCATTTCTCCCGAATCAGCCAGCAATCCCTGCATAATATTGTTTGAAATAAACCCAAACTTTTGCAAATACTCCAACATCAAATCAATACGCTCCTTCAATAACTTAACATCTTCTTGTTTACCAGATATAGTAATTTGGTTACCTCGGGAAACAATTTCTAACTCGGGAAAAGCCTTTTTCAGGAGAGCAAGTTTAGAATTTTGTACGCCTAAAAACTCTACCGGATCCACCCCGGACAGATCAATGGTGATTTCACTCAATTTATTTTATTATTTTAGGTTATCAGGTTGTATTTTTATTTTGTCAAGGCTGGCTAAAATAAATATAACAAAATAATACGAGAATATATAAAGCAGTCCCTTCTATGCCAATATTTACACTGACGACGGACCTCCATCAACGTGATCATTATGTAGGGGCTGTCAAAGGAAAAATACTCCGCTCCTTTCCTCAATCCAATATTGTAGATATCAGTCACCTCATTACCCCCTTTAACATCATTGAAGGGGCTTTCGTTTTACAAAACAGTTATCCGCAATTTCCTGCTGAAACTATCCATTTAACAAGTATTGATGCTAGCCGGGGAAGTGCCATGAATGAAAAAGTACGCTATCTAATGATTGCTCATAACCAACATTATTTTTTAGGAGCTGATAATGGACTATTCTCCCTTCTTTTTGACGATAAGCCCAAAGCGATGTATCTTTTACCGTACACTTCTCGTCAACCCGCCTCTTTCCCTTTAAAAAACATCCTCCTCCCGGCAGCTATAGAATTAGCCTCGGGAACCTCTCTTTCTGATATAGGCGAACGTACCGACGAGTGGGTCCATAAGCGTCCTTTACAACCTATTACACGGGATAATTTTATTCAAGGTAGTATCATTCACATAGATGCTTACAAAAACGCCTTCGTCAATATTGATCGCGAGTTATTTAAAAAAATGCAGCAAGATCGTCCTTATCGCATTTACTATGCCCGTAAAGATCACATCGAGCGTATTTCAGAAAGCTATAATGAAGTACCGGAGGGAGAAGTAGTTTGTTTATTCGGGGATAATGGTTTTTTACAAATTGCTATTAATAAAGATCGCGCCAGTGAACTATTAGGCCTCTCTGTAGGTGACCCTATACAAATTGAATTTCTATGATCATCCGTATTGTTAAAATGACTTTTAAGCCGCAACATGTCAATGACTTTTTATCATTGTTTCATAATACAAAAGAGCATATTTTATCGTTTGAAGGATGTCATCACTTACAACTATTACAAGACAAACATCAATCAGCTATTTTCTTTACCTATAGTATATGGGAAAAAGAGTCTTATTTACAGCAATACCGGCATTCTGAATTGTTTAAAAATACCTGGCAAAAAACCAAGGTTCTTTTTGATGCTCCCCCTGAAGCTTGGACCACCCAACAAAAATTTAAAAGTGAGCCATTTTTATAAGATATTTTTTTAAACCCGCTAAGATATTTGAATGCTCTATTCCAAAATTCATAACAAAGCCCTAACTTTTGTCCTATGATTCATCCTCGTATTATATCTCTGTTGCCTAGTGCTACTGAAATTGTTTGCGCATTGGGACTTCAAGAAAATTTAGTGGGTCGTTCTCATGAATGTGATTACCCATCAGGGGTTACCCAACTGCCTATTTGTTCGCGTCCAAAATTCCAACCCGACGGTACGAGTTATGAAATTGATAAAAAAATCAAAGCTATTGTACAAGAAGGCTTATCTGTTTACCGAATTGACGGCCAAAAACTCACTTCTTTACAACCCGATATTATAGTCACCCAATCGCAATGCGATGTTTGTGCGGTAAGTACTCAAGAATTAAATAAAGCTTTACAAAAGTTTACGGGCAAAACTCCCACTATTGTAGATCAACAACCCCATAGCCTGGATCATATTTTCAAGGATATAGAACGGATAGCATATGCTTTATCAGTGCCAGATCGAGGACAACAACTCATCCAATCCTTAACATCCACTCTACAACAACTTGAAAAGCAAACCCAGTCCTTATCACCCCAACCAAAGGTAGCTTGCTTAGAATGGTTGTCCCCTTTAATGACGGCCGGGAATTGGATGCCCACTCTTATAGAAAAAGCGGGAGGGCAAAATCAATTGAGCACTCCTAATAAACACTCCGGCTACACTTCTTGGTCAAGCCTGATCGAAAATGATCCTGATATTTTATTATTAAGTCCCTGCGGATTCACTATCAATCAAACACTCGATAACCTGCGTGATTTAACAGAACGAAAAGGTTGGGAGCAATTAACCGCTGTACAAAATAAACAAGTATATATTACCGATGGACACCACTATTTCAATCGACCCGGTCCTCGTTTAGTAGATTCTGTAAAAATGATGGCTGAGATATTTTATCCTGGTCAGTTTGATTTTGGCTTTAAGGGGAAGGGATGGATCAATTACACAGATAAAACACGATTGGCAACTTCTCCTAAAAACTAACAGGCAATACTTTCCTCCTCACCTTACCCTTCCAATCGTCGTAACATCTGGTCTTTAGTTTTTAATGATAGCTGGGCTTTCCTTACTGCTTTTTGTAATATTTCAATGTGTCTATCATACCGTTGAGTATCTACTGGATAAGGAGTGCCGTCTTTCCCCCCATGGGCAAAGCTATATCGAGCCGGGTCTTTATATGAAGGAGAAGCTCCATAGATCACCTCACCAATTAAGGACAAAGCTCGTATAGACTTAGGACCAACTCCAGGAGTAGCGACTAGTTCTTCATATGTCCGAGGTGTATCAACGGAGAGCCGGGCAAAGATTTTATCCAGATATTTGCTTTTTACAAAGTTCTCATTCACGACAGGGTGATAGTCAAACTCCGTATCTTTTAAGTCCAATAATGTCAATTGTTGACTTCTTTTTTGTACTGTAGCCATTGAAGAGATGGGAGTGCTATACTTGCGTAAAAGTTTTAAGTCTTTTTGTAACCCCGGATACCCTGCTTCCAACATTTCTACCGATAACCGGCGGTTTGGTTCACTTTTATCATCTGATAAATTTAATACGTGGGGCAGGGCATGATGGGCTGAAATACCGGTGTGGGGCTCACTAATCAAATCCTGTAAATCCTCGGAATACCAATGATAGCGACGAGCACGTTGGGCCTGAGTATTCATTCCCTGCTGGACGACGGTCCATGCTCCACTCCGTGAAATAATAAAAGTATGATGATACAGCTGAAAGCCATCTTGTATAAGGGAGTTATCAACCTTTGCCGTTAAACGAGAGTTATAGATGAGTTGTTGTACATAGGGGGCTGGCCAGCTCATTTCATATCCCCAGTAGCGAAGATGATCAGGTGTTTGGCGAGAAGTATTTCCTTTACCGCCACATATAACCAATCCCCACTCCTGTTCACGCTCTTTAATAGCCTCTTTCAGGGCTCCCATCAGCGTAGTGGTTAAACCGGAAGCATTCCAGTCAAAAGCGACGACCGTCCCCAATGATTGAAACCAAATAGGATCAGACAATCGACGTACCATCTCATCGGGGCCATACTCATCGATTATTACGCTCACCATAGCCCGGCTTAGTTTCACCATCCGGTGAAATAACCAGCGGGGAGCTTTGCCCCCATCCAACGTGAATGTGGCTACTCCTTTTCGTTGCATTATTTTTAATTAAAATATAGGCAACCCTTTGCTATTTTTCAATATTTCA
>CAZIGO010000083.1:0-8057 GCA_964538595.1 uncultured Chitinophagales bacterium
GAGTTACTACATATACATGGGACGTTCAAGCTCAAAATATTGACCAACAGGCACTTGAGGGGGTTAACCATCTTATTCACTTAGCCGGTGCCAATATTAATAAGCGTTGGACGAGAAGCTATAAGCAGCAGATCCGTGACAGCCGGGTAAAAGGAACACAACTATTAACTCAAACACTTTCCCAAACTTCCCACCAAATAAAAACCGCTGTATGTGCTTCAGCTGTGGGCATTTATGGTGACCGGGGAGAGGATTGGTTAACCGAAGACAGTAAACCCGCTTATGACTTTTTGGGCCAAACTTGCCAAGAGTGGGAATCCGCTCATCACCAATTTAAGGAATTAGGAATTAGAACTGTTATATTACGATCCGGGGTAGCATTGACGAAACGAGGAGGTGCATTACCTAGTATGGCCTTCCCGGTAAAATTGGGTATTGGTGCTCCCTTAGGTTCCGGGAAACAATATGTCCCGTGGATTCATTTAGATGACCTCTGTCAACTTTATCTCAAAGCCTTGGAAGACAATAGGATGGAGGGAACTTACAACGCTTCTGCTCCCCACCCCGTCACTAATAAAAAGTTGACTAAAAAATTAGGAGAATACTTACACCGTCCCGTCTTTCTCCCTCCTATCCCCTCTTTTATCCTACAGCTAATAGTAGGAGAGATGAGTAATATTATACTATACAGTACACGTCCCTCTGCCCAAAAAGTGCAAGCGAGTAGTTATACCTTTCAATATCCCGACATTGACAGTGCTCTTCGTGCTATTTATCAAAATTAAACCCCTCCCCTTATCTATTCTTTTTCAAAAGTTATATTCGCTAATCTCCCATTTTACCTATCTTTGCTTATATAAGACTTAATGATGAATAACCAATCCCATCTCGGCCTTGGTATTTGGTTGCTTACCGGCGCCGCCCTGATATTTGTAATGATATTATTAGGAGGGATCACCCGGCTGACAGGGTCGGGTTTATCAATGGTAGACTGGAATATCATTATGGGAACGCTCCCCCCGCTTAATGAAACTGAATGGAAAGCTGCTTTCGAACAATATAAACAGTTTCCTCAATACAAAAAAGTAAATCCTCACATGGATTTAGCCGGTTTTAAAACTATCTTCTGGTGGGAATATATACATCGCCTCTGGGGTAGGTTATTGGGACTGGCTTTTATCTTTCCCTTCCTGTATTTTTGGTGGAAGAGGAAAATCCCCGTTTTCCTCAATTATCATCTATTTACCATTTTTCTTTTAGGGGCTTTACAAGGGATAATGGGATGGGTGATGGTAAAAAGTGGTTTAGTGGATCAACCGTGGGTAAGTCCTTACCGATTAACAATACACCTACTATTGGCTTTTGTCCTCTTTGGTTATTTAAGTTGGTGGGGGCTACGCCTTATATATCCTACCCCTTCTCCATTGTCCACTAAAGTAAAACAGTGGCAATCTTTTGGCTATTTTCTGCTTATTCTTTTTGGGCTACAACTTATTTTTGGCGGTTTTATGGCCGGCCATAAAGCTGCCCTGTCCTATCCTACTTTCCCTACTATGAACGGAGCTTGGATACCGAATCACCTTTTTGGCCAAAGTCCAGTATGGATCAATTTTTTTGAGAATGTCACAACTATACAATTCTTTCACCGCTTGTTAGCCATAGTGTTAGCAGGGGGTGTATTATATTTCTTTTTTAAAACCTGGTCCGTCCGTCATCATCTTTTTACGTTTAGTATTAGCTCACTCACGGGCCTGGTGACTCTTCAATTTCTTTTAGGGGTACTGACTGTCATGCAATCCACTGTTCAAATCCCTACCTTATTAGCCGTACTCCATCAAGCAGGCGCAGTGCTATTATTTTTCAACCTTATACTTATACAGTATTTATTTCATTTTTCACCTCACAAAACTTCTAAAAAGCCTGCCACTTAAACAAATACGCTAACCATTTCTAAATGATAACTTTTTATATCACTATCAATGCACTAACAGTTTGAGTACAATTATTAAAATATTAGCCGGTCTTATACTCAGCTATGTCGCCTTAGTGGGTCTTACTTATTTTTTTCAGCGTAATATGATTTATTTCCCACAAAAACTTTCTTCTTCTCACCAATTCAGCTTAGTCGAACAACTGCCCCATGCTAAAGAAATATTTCTAACGACCTCCGATGGTAAAAAAATCAATTGCCTTTTTTTTCACTCCCATCCTTCCCAACCGGTCATTTTATACTTTCATGGTAATGGAGGGTGTTTAGCCCAATGGCAATATATATGGGAAGATCTTGCCCCTTTAAAGGTGAACCTATTTATCATCGATTACCGGGGGTATGGGAAAAGTGAAGGTACTCCCAGTGAAACCGGTATATATAAGGATGCCAAAACGGCTTATCAATTCTTACTCAATCAAGGCTTTCGTCACTCAGATATTATTTTGTATGGACGATCACTCGGGACGGGCCCGGCATTACAAATAGCAGAAAACAATACCGTAAAAGGAATAATATTAGAAGCTCCTTTCATCAGTTTAACCACCTTAGCTCATGAACACTACCCCATCTTACCGACTTCTTTAATGCTAAAAGACAGATATGACAATATATCCCGGGCCCCTCAAATCAACACTCCCGTCATGACCTTACATGGAGGACAAGATCAAATCGTCCCCCCTTTTCACAGTCAACATTTAGCAGAAGCTTTTTCCCATAATATAAGGCGGCACATCTTCCCTCAACAGGGGCATAATGACCTCAATCAATCCTCCCGATATCTACCCCTCCTTCAATCCTATCTTCAACACTTATCAGAAAAGAAGTAACTAAAACTAATATACTCTTTACAGTACAATTGATTCATTGCGACGAAGAGTCGTTAGGTATAGTAACATAAAAGGTCGTCCCTTCACCCGCTATACTATCCACTGAAATCTCTCCATTTAATTTATGAAGCGCCTCCTTGACGATAAAAAGGCCCACTCCACTCCCTTTAATATGTTCTCTCTTATTTTCCCTCACATATTTTTCAAATATGTAGTTTTGTTGTTCCTTTGAAATGCCGATACCATTATCGCTGACTGTAATCTGTCCCTGCTCAGGTGTCACCTCAAACTCCAATTGGACATAAGGATAAAACACACTATCATCCCGGTATTTTATGGCATTTTCTAAAATATTTTGCAAAATACATTGTAACAAAGCTTTGTTGGTATAAAAAGGAGGATGTTCTTCACAATTTATACGAACTTGCATATCTCCAAAGCCAGCAATGGGTTTTAACTGTTTTTTAACTTCTTCTACACAATTTATGAAATCGATCTTTTTCGGGTGATGACTTTCATGTTTAACTGAAATACATTGAATCAAAGACTGTAACATTGATTGTAACTGAGCGGTACTTTCTTCAATTAAGGAAAACGTTTTTCTGGCCCGTTGATCAGTGGTTTCCTTTTGTGCCACCTCGGAGAGATGAGTAATTGACCCTAAGGGGTTTTCAATATCATGGGAGACCCGTTGAATAAAGGAGAATAGTTCTTGTTCAGCAGTATCTTTTTCCCATTGAGCACACTTCTTTTCATAAGTGCGAGTTACGGCCTGGGGTAATCGTTTTAAACTCGACTTGAGGAGATAATCATCAGCACCTTTTTTCATAACGGTAACTGCAAATTCTTCTGACACGGTCCCGGTCACTAATATAAACCCCAAGTAATCTCTGATTTGTTGAGCAAGCTCTAATGCTTTTAAAGAATTGAATTGAGGCAATGTGTGATCGGCTAAAACGATATCAGGTTCAAAATCTGACAAAGCGGCCTGATAAGCCCACTTTGATTTTACTTGCTCACTCTTAAATCGAACATCCCCATGCCGCAGGCTACTTTTTATAAGCGCGACATCATCAGGATTATCTTCTAAAATAAGTATCTTGATAACATCATCCATAGCCGGGAAAATTTTTATTTAACACTACCCAGTAAAGGCCTACATCCACGACTGCATTCACAAAGCTGGAAAAATCCACTGGTTTAACGATATAGCTATTGGCACCTAATCTATAACACTTTTTAATATCCGGATCTTCTTGAGATGAGGTGAGTATCACTACCGGTATTTCCTGTGTCCGAGGATCGGATTTTATCGTACGCAGTACTTCAATTCCATCAATCTTGGGCATTTTAATATCCAGCAAAACCAACTTTGGTCTTAAAATATGCTCCCTTGATTGATAAGAATTTTGAGCAAATACAAAATCTAATGCTTCTTCCCCATCTTTTACGTGTTTCAAGTCATTTGCTAAGTTATGTTTCTCCAAGGAGCGAATGGTCAGATCCGCATCCTCCGGATTATCTTCTACAAGTAATATCCCCTGGGAATAATCTTCATTGGTACTTTCCATCAATAATTTATTGTTTTTCAGATTTATCCAGTCTAAAATAAAAGGCCGCTCCGTTATTTTTTTCTCCTGCCCCCCACACTTGTCCTCCGTGTTTTTTAATAATTCGATAAACTAACGCCAACCCTATTCCAGTCCCCGAGAATTCCTGGCGGCTATGCAATCGTTGAAAAACGGTAAATAATTTACCCGCATAATCTTGATCAAATCCTACCCCATTATCTGCAACATAGTACCAGCCTACTCCACCTTGAAATTGGTATCCTATCTCCACCCGAGGCATATTTACTTTAGAAGTATACTTTAAGGCATTAGAAATGAGATTATCCCACACCAGCTTCAGCATGTTAGGATCTCCCGTAGTATGGGGAATATCATGGATTTGGATATCAACATTTTTGTGATGTTGTTTTGTCTTTTCCTCTACCGTTTCTTGTACTAATTCTTTCATATCAACCGCTTGTTGTTTAATGGCCCGCCGTCCTAAACGAGAAAATGCTAACAAATCCTCGATAAGTTGACTCATGCGATGAGTATTCTTATCAATAATACCTAATAACTCCCTCACTTCTTCATTCATTGTTGACTTGTGATCCTCTAACAAGATACGGGTATAGCCATGAATAGCCCGAAGAGGAGACTGTAAATCATGAGACACAGAATAGGAAAAAGATTCTAATTCTTCATTCGCTGATCTTAACTCGACAACTTTTTGTTCCAATAGTTTATTCAGGCTATTAATTTTATCACGATCTTTTTCCCGAGCCTCATGATATCGACGCATCTTATTCAACCAATAATAGCTGACTAATAATATAAGTATGAAACAAACCAGCACAGTAAGTATGATGAACAACTTAATCATAAAGATGGGAGTATTAATTTTGGAAAGGGGATAGGAGGAAAAAATGATCCAATTCATTGACTCTGCCGTAGCATAGCTCACCAGCGCCTTCCTTTCTAACAAGGGATCCCTCAACTTTAGTGTCCCAACTTTCTTATTTTTAATTTGCTGTAACGCCGGGTATTGAGTCACCTTTTTTACCTGAGATATTCGAAGTTCATCTTTTTTTATAGCTAAATTATCTTTATGATCAATAAGCATCGGTTTGCTACCCGATAATTCAGTAATATGATCTAAAAATTGCATCAACTTTTCAATAGAGTGATGAATACCGAAATATCCTATTTTACGATGTGTTTCAGGGTGATAAATCGGGGTAACAATTGTAATACCGAAAGGCTGCCCAGCTGATGCTCTTTTAAAAATTTCCGAAACATACGTTCCATCATGATGAGTAACGCCGCGATACCAATCTCTGAAAGCAAAATTCTCGTTTATCACAGAAGTATCTTTGGGATAATGATATAACAAAGTGCCATTGGTATCGGTGACAAATGACATGTCCACTTTCTCATTATGCTTAATCATTTTTTCTAAGTGAGCGCTAACCTTTGTCTGGGAAGAGCGTTTATTGATCAATCGACTAAAATATGCTTGATGGCCTAATGCTTCAACATAATCTATTAAACCGGACATATACTCTTCTACCATTTTAGTTTTTACCTCGGTTAACTTCTTATTTCGTTTTATCACTTGCTTTTCAAGTTGCTTTCCTAATTCACTTTCAATAATGAGCAATGTTATACTTACGGGCAAAGCAAAAATGATAAATAAAAAAACAAAGAGCCGCCTTCTAGCTGCCAAAAGCCAGTTTAAAAAATAGTGGTAGTACCTATTATATAAACCAGGCATAATGTGAAGAATCTATAGTGATACTGGGCAGGTGGGAAAACAGAAATTAGAAGAAAATTATACTTATAATATCAACAAATTATTTGAGATTTTCAACATTTTTGGACAATTAATCATTTTCTCTCCTTAAAAAAATTTTGAATTTCTTATAAAGATCAAAGGGGCAAGTTAATGGGAGAGGGAAAGCTGATTTCAGAGGGATAACCTGTCAACTCACAATAAATCAAAAAGAGCCGATCAGGAATTTGTAAAAACCGCTAACTATAATATATTGTTCCCCTATGGGTGCTGATTCTTCTACCAAAAAGTTAAAACAAAAAGCTATCCGTTATTGCGATTATCAAGACCGAAGTGAACACGAGGTTCGCCAAAAGTTAAGGCAATGGGAGGCCACCTCTTCTCAATCTGAAGAAATTATCAAACAATTGAAATCGCTCAACCTATTAAATGAAGAGCGGTTTGCTACTAACTATGCAAAAGGTAAATTCCGTTTAAAAAAATGGGGAAAACGGAAAATTCGTCAAGGGCTGGAATATAAACAAGTGCCTTCCCCTCTCATAGATCAAGCCCTCCAACAAATAGATGAACAACAATATCAAGCCACTTTAAAAAAATTGCTCCATCAAAAATCCCAACGGATCAATGAAAGCAACTTATTTTACAAAAGAGGAAAAACGGCCCGTTACGCTATTCAAAAAGGATATGCGCCCGCGTTAGTCTGGTCGATGGTTAAAAACATCTTGCCCAAAGAATGAGTCTGTAATAGGCATCAACGATTATCCGGAGAAGTTCCCTTTCCTCGATGCTGGACACAAGTGCAATCGTCCGGATCACACTGACATTCTCCATGGGCGCCTTCACACACTTTATCACAATACTTCCCTTTTGTTTTCGATTGTTTATTAGAGGAAGTCGTAGATTTATGAGACTTGTTATTTTTCAAGGAAACCTTTTTGGAGGAGGGTGCCCGTTTCCCTGACCGACGGACTTCTATATCCTTTTTAATATTCACCTGCTCAGAAGATAATCTCTTGACTTCTTTCTGTTGGCTTTCAGTAGTTGTTGTGTTTTGGGCCATTCCATAATACCCCATAAAAACGACGATGCTACTGAGAATCATTAAGTACTTCATAGAGGATCTTTTTTTAATTGATTATTATTATTTCGCTATCCGGGCTAATACGGTTTCGCCTCCTTTTACTTTCTGATCCAGGGTTACATTAAGTTCAGTTTGGGGCGGCAAGTAAACATCCACCCGCGAGCCAAACTTAATAAACCCCAGGTCTTTCCCTTGTATAGCAGTATCACCGGATTTTAAATAATTAACTATACGACGGGCAACAGCACCGGCCACTTGACGGACAAGCACCGAACAATACTCATTTTCAATCACAACCGTATTTCGTTCATTCTTTGTAGAAGATTTGGGATGCCACGCTACTAAATATTTACCGGAATGATATTTTACATATTTTACGACCCCCCCAATAGGAACACGATTAATATGAATGTCAAGGGGAGACATAAAAATCGAAATTAACAAGCGCTTATCTTTATAATATTCTTCTTCTTCAACTTCTTCGATGGCCACTATTTTTCCATCCGCTGGCGCTACCACTGCATTATCTTCCTGGAGCGTATCGATAACCGGATTACGAAAAAAGATTAGGAGGAGAGTAAGTAAAATACCAGATCCTACTAATAAAAGATAAAATATCCAATGACTCCCTAATAAATAAAATACTCCCCCGTTCAATGCCAAAAGAACGAGCGTTGTATACAGTATAATATGTTGGCCTTCTTTGTGAATACGAAAAGTCATAACTACTTCCCTTTTAGCATTTCAAATTACCATTTTTCACCCTGTAAATCAAACTCGAGCTTTAAAAAGTTCCCCGGTCAGTCATAAATTTCGT
>CAZIGO010000083.1:8067-9807 GCA_964538595.1 uncultured Chitinophagales bacterium
ATCCCATTTCTTCGAGTCGGTCCCGGGCATCCATGATCATCTTCCGCCAACCGCAAAGGTAGAAATAAGCAGGACGACGATCTTCGAATAAGCTTTCATACCATTTATGAACATAACCCTTCCGTCCTTTTTCACTATCGGGCTGTTCCCGGGAAAGAGCTAACCGGTAATCCAAAGGAGGTAAGGACTCACATAACTCATCAAACTCATCGGGATAAAGAATGTTAGAGGTATAACGAGTTCCGAATATCAAGTAAATATTATGGCCATTGACTTTTTGGTAATTATTGTATTGGAGATCATACAACATCGATCGAAAGGGGGCAATACCGGTACCGGTACATACGAGGCATAAATCCCGGTCAAGTTCTTCCGGGAGCACAAATTTGCCCAGGGGACCTAAAAACTCTACCTGTGTACCCACTTCTACCTCTTCCCAAAAATATTGCGAAGCAGCTCCTCCTTCCACGTAAACGATCACCAGTTCTACCACATTACTATCATCAGGGGCAGAGGCAATGGAATAACTTCGTAAACGCTTTCCCTTTTTTTCATGAATAGGCAAGTCCATTGTAATAAATTGACCCGGCTCAAAATCAAAAACTTCTACTTCAGGTATTTTTACCCAAAAGCGTTTAGTGGTATCGGTTTCATCTACAATCTTAATAAATTCGCCGGTATACCATTGCATAGTAATGCCAGATTTTGTTCGATGCAAAAATAAGTAAATAAATAGTAATTCGTTAGAAAATGCGGTCGCTACTTTATGGGGTAACACTTATAAACTAACACTTAACAGGCTCTTAAAAGTTCAGCATCTCCCCTATAATTTGCAAGGCAACCTTTAAAAAGAAATATTTTAATTACGAAGGGAATGCAAGTTGATATAGAAAGCGACTGACTTTCTTTTAGTAATTTACGCTCTTTTCATAAACACTATCGCGTTGATTAGGGGAGTTTTTTGCTGCTTCTACCGCCAAATCATCACATCGTTCATTTTCTGAAATATCATCATGCCCTTTTACCCATTCAATTTTTACATCATGTTTACGATAGAGGCGCATTAATTTTTTCCAAAGGTCCACATTCTTTTTCTTTTTATAATTTTTCTTTTCCCATCGAAAGACCCATCCTTTGTTAATAGCATCAACGACATATTTTGAATCAGAGTAGATCTTTACCTGCCATCCATCACCTTTAAGAGCTTGCAGACCTTTTATAACAGCCATAAGTTCCATTCTATTATTAGTAGTATGGCGAAATCCTCCTGAAAGTTCTTTGCGGTGATCACCATATTGTAGGACTACTCCATACCCTCCCGGTCCTGGATTACCGCGGGAAGCTCCATCTGTATACATAATCACACTCATACCTTACCTTTCATGAACAACATATTTAAACAAAGCTACAAAATAATTCAACCTTATTTACTTCATATACGGGGGAAGTCCGCTTCCCAAAGGGAAAATTTATCGGAATAAACATTGTTTATCCAGTTAAAAAAACTTAACTTTGAGCTCCTTTTTGAAAAAGGAGTAAAAAAATAAATAATAATACAGTGGCAGAAATAAATAACCCGACCCAAAGTTTTAATCCCACAGAGGTAGAAAAGAAGTGGTATGTAGTCGATGCCGCCGATCAACCGATCGGACGTTTTGCCTCTCGTGTGGCCCGTCTTATGCGGGGAAAGCATAAGCCCTCTTTCACCCCCCACATTAATTGTGGAGACGGTATTATTGT
>CAZIGO010000084.1:0-1919 GCA_964538595.1 uncultured Chitinophagales bacterium
GGCTCCCACGGGATATAACGGAGCACTATACCAAGGGAGTTTTGTTTGGGCAAGAGATATCAGTAGTCCATATGTTAAAAAACAAATAAGAAGATAAAATAAAAACCGTTGCAGTGACTTGTTGTTGAGAAAGTAAGTAAATAGACCGGTGAATGGTATAAAATAGATCCAGGGGGTAAATGCTTTTGTACTCATATAATTGAAATAAAATAGAAAAGCTCCTTTATGCTGCGATCTTGTATCAGTAAAGCGGCCCCAAAGTTCCCTTTTCCATACTTCCTCTAAATAACCCTTATGTAAATAGTCTACTATCCCGTAGTAGGTAAGTGTAATTAAAATTATTACCCCTAAAGCACTATAAGTAAGAGGTTGATTAAAAAGCCATTTAAATTTGCGTTGATAAATTAAGTATATAACAAGAGCCGGGATAAACAGTAACCCCTGTATACTTTTAGTAAAAAGGGATAATAAGATGAATAGAGAAGTTAAAAAAAGATATTTTTTGAAAGCCGAGGTATGAAGTAACTTATAAAAACTTAATATGTAACCGAGTGTAAATAAAGCTAAAGGAGCATCGACGCAACCGGTTCGTGTCACATGTTTATGTATAAAACCGCTGGAACATAATAATATTAACCCACAAAAATATCCCATGGTCAGGCTATTAAAAGTATGACGACAAAACCATATTATCCCCAGTATGGTTAATAATCCTGCTATAGCAGAGGGTATTCGTACAGCTAGTTCTTGATATCCTAAAAGCTTCATCATAAGTATATGCACCCAAGTAACCAGAGGAGGCTTAGGATTCCAGAGAACAGGAGAGCCGTCAAAATAGCGTATAAAATAACTTCCTTCCTGGATCATATCGAAAGCATTAACAGCAAAAACGGCTTCATCCCAAAGGTGGAGGGGACGACTTCCTAAATGAGAAAAGAGAAGGAAATAACAAGCCCCCAAGAAAAGCAGGAAAGGAATACTTTGCGAAAGTTTCGACCCATTTTTCATTGATCAATGGCTCCTGATCAGTAATTCAATTGACGGGGAATGTATAGATTAATTATTAAGATACCAAAAAAAATTTTTATACTTATCACGTTGGTTTATACGAGTAATATCTATACAATTAGCTTTTAATAAATAAGAGAGGGTTATAAAACCTTCTTCATAGCTTGCTGCCGGGAAGATTACATGTTTCGCCGGTACTCCCCTCCGACATCATATAAAGCGTGGGTAATTTGGCCCAGGGAACAATATTTTGTGGTTTCCATTAATTCATCAAAAATGTTATCATCTTGATTAGCCACTTTCTGTAATTTTTTCAAAGCTTTTTTGCCTTGCTTGGCATTCCGCTTTTGCAGTGCATGTAAGTTGTCAATTTGTTGTTTCTTTTGTTTATCGGAAGAACGCGTTACTTCGTCGGGTTTGACAATCGGCGAGCCGTCGTCTCCTAAAAAAGTATTAACGCCCACCACTTCTTTTTCGCCACTTTGCTTTTTCTTTTCGGCATACATAGACTCCTCTTGTATCTTAGCTCGTTGGTACATGCGTTCCATAGCCCCTAATACCCCTCCTTTGTTCGATATACGTTCGAATTCGGCCATCACAGCTTCCTCAACTAAGTCAGTTAATTCTTCAATAATAAAAGAGCCTTGCAGCGGATTTTCATTTTTGGCCAATCCGTACTCTTTATTAATGATCAGCTGGATAGCAACAGCCCGGCGAACCGATTCTTCCGTTGGAGTGGTAATGGCCTCGTCATAAGCATTCGTATGTAAAGAATTACAATTATCGTATATCGCATAGAGCGCTTCGAGTGTCGTTCGGATATCGTTAAAGGCTATTTCTTGCGCGTGCAAAGACCGTCCCGATGTTTGTATATGATATTTTAGTTTTTGAGATCGCGGGTTAGCTCCATA
>CAZIGO010000084.1:1929-9766 GCA_964538595.1 uncultured Chitinophagales bacterium
CCGCATCGCCTTTGCCCAGATTCGGCGGGCTACTCGACCGATAACCGAATATTCAGGATCCATATCATTAGAAAAGAAGAAGGAAAGCCGGGGAGCAAAGTCATTGATGTCGATACCCCGGGAAAGAAAATATTCAACGTAAGTAAAGCCGTTGGCCAGCGTAAAGGCTAACTGGGTAATCGGGTTAGCTCCTGCCTCCGCAATATGATAACCGGATATTGAGATGGAATAAAAGTTGCTCACCTTATTTTTGGCAAAAAAGGCTTGGATATCACCCTGCATTTTGAGCGCAAACTCCGTTGAGAATATACAAGTATTTTGGGCTTGATCCTCTTTTAATATGTCTGCTTGTACAGTACCTCGTACTCGCTCTATGGTGTCAGCTTTAATTTTCTCGTAAGTCGATTTTGGTAATACTTGATCACCAGTAACCCCTAACAACATTAAGCCTAATCCATTGTGGCCTTTAGGGAGTTCTCCTTCATACTGCGGGCGAGGAACGCCTTTTTCCTCATAGATTTCTTTGATCTTTTTTTCCACTTCCTCTTCCATTCCGTGCTCCTTAATATATTTTTCACATTGTTGATCGATTGCTGTATTGAAGAAGAAGGCCAGTATAGTGGGTGCGGGTCCGTTGATTGTCATGGACACCGAAGTCTTTTTATCGGCTAAGTCAAACCCGGAGTATAATTTTTTGGCATCATCAAGGGTGGCGATACTAACCCCGGAATTCCCGATTTTCCCGTAAATATCAGGTCGTTCGTCAGGGTCTTCACCATATAGGGTAACAGAATCAAAAGCTGTAGAGAGCCGGTTAGCCGGTTTTTCATAGGCCAGGTAATGGAATCTTTTATTAGTTTGTTCGGGAGTTCCTTCGCCGGCAAACATGCGCGTCGGATCTTCCCCTTCCAGCTTCAGAGGAAATACGCCCGCTGTATAAGGGAATTCGCCGGGGACGTTTTCTTGTAAATTCCAATGCAATATATCTCCCCATCCATTATATTTGGGAAGCGCTACCTTTTTTATTTTAGTGCCGGCCAGCGATTCCCGTACAAGCGACATTTTAATTTCTTTATCCCGTACTTGATAGCTCAGTTCTTCTTGCTGATATTTATTGTACTTTTCCTCCCAATTGTTTAGGATTTTTTGGCAACGCGGATGAAGCTTTTCTTCCCATAGATGATCGTACATTTCTTGCAGGTCATTAATACGTTTTTTCTCTTTATCGTGCTCTTTCAGCATTTCTATCGTACCGTTGAGTTGGTAGAGCTTGTCAGCTATAGCGGCTTGTTGTTCGGCCCATTCGTCGTAATTCTCTACCGTCTTTCTTATTTCTGACAGGTACCGGATCCGGTCGGTAGGTATAATTTTTTCCTTAGAGGGGAGTCCTTTGTGGAGTTGATAATCGGTATTGAAAGAAGCTTTAGTTTTTTCTTTAATCGTCTCAGTTAAGGATTTATAAAGGTTGTCCATGCCGGTATCATTGAAGACAGAGGCCATGGTAGGATAAACCGGCATCTCTTCCGGAGATTCATCAAAACGAAGATTGTTTCGTTGATATTGTTTCCGCACATCTCGTAAGGCATCATCAGCCCCCGGCTTATCAAACTTGTTAATAGCTACTAAATCGGCATAATCCAGCATGTTAATTTTTTCCAACTGAGTGCCGGCTCCAAACTCGGGAGTCATCACGTATAAAGAAACATCACTGATATCGACGATTTCGGTGTCAGCTTGTCCGATGCCGGAACTTTCTACGATAATAAGGTCAAACCCAGCAGCTTTACATATATCGATACTTTCGTCTACCGCCTCTGAAAGAGCTTGGTTGGCTGTACGGGTCGCTAATGAACGCATATACACGCGGGGGTTGTCACTGATAGCATTCATGCGTATCCGGTCCCCTAATAAAGCACCACCGGTTTTGCGGCGGGAAGGATCGACGGAAATGATAGCCAGTGTTTTGTTTGTAAATTCGTTTAAAAAACGCCGCACTAACTCATCTACCAATGAGGACTTCCCTGCTCCGCCGGTACCAGTGATACCCACGACAGGGATCACCTCTTTCCCGGTTTCCGATACTTGTTGTTTAATCTCTTTAAAAAAGTTGTCATAGTCTTCAGGGTGAGTTTCTGCCAGCGTTATGCCTTTGGAAATGGCATTGGTATTTTGTTGACTTACTTTTTTTAGTTCTCCATTGGATTGATTGTGAGTAGCAAAATCGCATTTTTTAAGCATATCAACGATCATGCCTTGCAATCCCATTTCACGTCCATCGTCGGGGGAGTATATTTTTGCAATACCATAGTCTTCCAATTCTTCGATCTCTTCCGGCAAAATGGTGCCTCCCCCTCCCCCGAATATCTTAATATGGCCGGCATTTCTTTCCTGGAGCAAGTCGTACATATATTTAAAATACTCCATATGTCCTCCTTGATAGGATGTGATAGCTATCCCTTGGGCATCTTCCTGGATGGCAGCATCTACCACTTCTTTTACTGAACGGTTGTGCCCTAAATGGATAACTTCGGCCCCGTTGGACTGCATAATGCGGCGCATTAAATTGATCGCTGCGTCGTGGCCGTCAAAAAGAGAAGCAGCAGTTACTACCCGTATAGGATGTTTTGGTTCGTAAGGTTGAGGCTGTGGCTTATCTTTTTGTTGTTTTTTCGCTTGTTCCTTTTGCTTAGATTGTGCCATAATTTATTAACGTTTCCGATTTGGTGGAAGCAGTAGAGCATCAATTATACTTCCACTATTATTTTATTGATGTAGTTTTCAACGTGAACAACTCCTGCGGTGTTTCGTTGAGCTTACTGTAAAGGGATCATTGAACAGGAGTGGCCCTCGTCGAAAGCAATAATCATTAATAGTAAAAATACGATTTTCTGGTTAAATGCACAAAATACCTTTGTCTTCTGTGGTAGGAAGTCATTTTATGATGATAATAAGGGGGAAGAGGGGGACTATCTATAGCGGGAAAATTTTAATTTTTTAGATGATAAAATTAACAGATGGGGAAGAGGGATATTGCTGTAAAAGCCAGTGTTATCAGAGGAAATCGCTCTTTTCCACAACTCTTTATGAGCAGGCGGATATGTTAATAAAAAGAAGGGGGAGGAAATAACCAATTTCTAAAATTTTGTTTTATTTTGTAATAGGGCAGCGATTTCTCCACCGTTTAAAAATGAAATTATGGCTTCTATCCAAGAATTAAAAAATATTGCCACCCAAGCTCGTCGTGATGTATTACGGATGACCCATAGTGCCCAATCAGGTCATCCCGGCGGCTCATTGGGTTGTGCTGATTTCCTGACAGCCCTTTACTTTCATTTTATGAAACACGATAGTGAGTTTAATATGGAAGGGGAAGAGGAGGATGTGTTTGTGTTGTCTAATGGTCATATTTCGCCGGTGTTATATAGTATATTAGCGCGATGTGGTTATTTTGACTTGGAAGAGTTAAAAACCTTCCGCAAAATAAATTCTCGCCTTCAAGGTCACCCTGCTACGGCAGAAGGATTGCCGGGAATACGAATTGCCACAGGATCATTGGGTCAAGGCATATCAGTTGCACTTGGTGTGGCGTTATCTAAAAAGATGGATAAAGAGGATCGTTTCGTGTATGCTTTACAGGGAGATGGCGAGCTACAAGAAGGGCAAAACTGGGAAGCCTTTATGTTTGCCGCCTACCATAATATTGATAATGTTATTACTACCATTGATTATAATGGTCAACAGATTGATGGTCCTACTGATGAAGTTTTGTCATTGGGAGATTTGAAAGCTAAGTTTGACTCCTTCGGATGGGATACTTTAGAGATGCAGGGTAATGACATGGAAGATGTACTTCGAACCGTAGAAGAGGCACAGTCACGAACAGGACAAGGGAAGCCGGTTGCTATTTTGATGAAGACCCATATGGGATACCCTATCGATTTTATGTTGGATAAGTACCAGTGGCATGGGCAAGCACCGGATGATAAAGAGTTAGATACCGCTTTACAACAACTGGAAGAAACAATCGGGGACTATTAATGATAGTCAATCGCAATCGGTCTTTACGATATTTATTAATAGCAGGAGGGTTAGCTATTATCCTTTCTGTTGTCTCTCACCTACCCTGTACGGCCCAACAAAAGCTGCTTGAAAACAAGGTAAAGACTCACCGCATACTCTTTATATCAGATGGGTCGGGCAGCATGAAGTCTAAATGGAATGACCAGAAGAAAATTAAGGCTGCCCGCCAGTTGTTAGTTGATGTGGCAGATAGCATTAGCCGGGTTAATAATAATGTAGAATTTGGGTTGCGGGTGTTTGGACATCAGTCTCCTCGCAGTAAAAAAGACTGTAAAGATTCCAAGCTAGAGGTGGACTTTTCCGCCAACAGTGCCCCTAAAATAAAGCGTACATTAAAAGAAATAAACCCCCAGGGATATAGCCCTATAGCTTACTCTTTATACCAGTGTCTAAAGGATTTCCCCCAAGATCCGACAGCTAAAAACTCTATCATATTAATAACCGATGGTTTAGAAAATTGTAAAGGGGACATGTGTAAGGCAGGAAGGGCTATTAAAAGAAGAGGGATTACTATTCGCCCCTTTATTATTGGTTTGGGATTAAAAAAAGGAGTGGGGGAAGCCTTCGATTGTGTGGGAGAATATCATGATGCTGCTACGAAGAAAGACTTTAAGGAAACGTTGAATGTTGTAGTCTCCCGGGCTATGAACAAAACCACTACTCAAGTCTACTTGTTAAATGCTTATGATAAGCCCAAAGAGACCAATGTGGAAATGACTTTTTATGATTCATATAGTGGGAAGGTCCGGCATAATTTTGTTCACACGATGGATGAAAATGGTATCCCGGACACTTTATATTTGAGCCCTTCGGGCAAATATGATTTGACAGTTCATACCACCCCGGCAGTTGAAAAGAAAGAGATTGAGATAATCCCGGGCAAACATAATATCATACCCGTCCGCACCCCCTTGGGAGCTCTTAAAATCACTTCCGATGAGCGAGGGCGTAGTGCGGTGGGTATACAAACAGTGATTAGCAAACCCCGCAACCGGGAAACCATTACGTTACAGGACATGAATACTGAAAAACGGTATATTACCGGCCAGTATCATGTTGAAGTTCTTACGATTCCCCGCATCTCTAAAAATATTAAGATTCAACAAGACAAAACGAAGGAAATAAAGGTACCCCGGCGCGGTAAGTTAGAAGTAAAAGTACCGGCACCGGGATTGGGGAGTATATATAAAATCGAATCTCAACAAAAAGAAAAAGTATACGAGTTTGAAAAATTAAAGCAGTCTCAGACAATCCGTTTATTGCCGGGCGAGTATAGAATCGTTTATCGCCCGAAACGCGCTTTCGATATAAATGAAACGCAGTCTGAAAAGATAGAGATTACGTCCGGAGAAGATAAAATGATACGATTTTAATATAAATAGAATGAGGAAGCAGTTATATCATACGGTCATAATTGTATTATTAGTAGGAGGTTGTCTCCTGTCCGGGGGAGTGGGACATGCGCAAAAAGATGATCCTAAAAAAACTTATTTACTTTTTGTGTTGGATGGATCCGTGAGTATGGGGACGCGTTGGCAAACCACTAACCGGATTAATGTTGCTCGCCAGGCGTTAAAAGAAACTATTTTAGGGTTGGATAAACAAAACTTGAAAATGGGCTTGCGCGTATTCGGCCATACTTCTCCTGAAAAATTGCACAATTGTAAAGATACCCGGCTGGAGGTTCCCTTCGAAACCAATAATGGAAAGAAAATAATACAAGAGGTAGGTGGTGTTACACCACGAGGGACAACGCCACTCACGTATGCATTGGAAAAAGCCGCTGACGACTTCCCTCACCATAAGAACACGCGAAATGTAATTATTTTAATTACAGATGGGAGAGAAGCGTGTGATAAAGATCCTTGCTCTGTTTCTTTAAAATTTCAACGGAAAAATGTGTTTTTGAAACCTTTTGTTATCGGTATGAGCTTACCGAAGGGGGCTAGGGGCGAATTGGATTGTATAGGAGAATTTACCAATGCTCGTACGCAAAAAACTTTTAAAAGCACATTGAAGCGGGCCTTTAAACGATCGCTGGGAACGGCTTCTACTCAAATACATCTGTTAGATAATAATCAACGACCCACCGAAAAGAATGTAAATGTAACTTTTTACGATCACTTTTCCGGTGGAGTAGAGCATAACTATTATCAGACATTCAATGCACAGGGGCTTCCTGACACGTTTTATTTAGATCCTGTAAAAAATTATGATGTGACGGTTCACACTATCCCTTCCCGCCAAAAGAAAAATGTTTCTATTAAGCCCCAAAAGCATAACGTTATTTCCTTCAATACGCCCCAAGGGCAATTGGAGGTAAAAATGGAAGGAAAAACCATTGAAAATAATGTCCATGGTAAGATACGTTGTTTACTCCGCAAAAAGCATTCCAATCGTATTTTGCATGTTCAAGAAATCAACAAGAAGGAACGTTATCTCGTTGGAAAATATGACTTAGAAGTATTAACTTTACCAAGGATAGAGATGGATAATATAACGATATCCCAGAATCACACGACTTCAATTACTATACCGACACCTGGACTGGTTAATATAGTGTGTAAATACCCGGGTTATGGAGGCGTTTATGTAAAGAAGAAAAAAAATCTTCGAAAAATTTATCGCATCAACACCACAACTGAACGAGCTGTACTTGCTTTACAACCGGGGAAATATAAAATTATTTTTCGCGCCAAACTTTCCAATAATACGAAAGCTACAATAGAAAAAAGTTTTAACATTAAATCAGGGTCTTCCTCAACAGTCAAACTTAAATAAATATGCTAAAAGATTACGTCAATACCGGTGATAAACAAACCAGAAGAGGATTTGGGGCAGGGTTATTAGAGTTAGGAAAGAAAAATAAATCTGTTGTTGCTTTAGCTGCTGATTTGGCTAATTCAGTACGGATGGGCGATTTTATGGAAACCTTCCCCGACCGCTTTTATCAGTGTGGGGTAGCAGAAGCTAATATGATGGGGGTAGCTGCCGGGTTGGCAACAGCAGGCAAAATCCCTTTTACCGGCACCTTTGCCAACTTTTCTACCGGGCGAGTTTTTGACCAAATTCGCCAGTCTATTGCGTATTCAAATAAGAATGTAAAAATATGTGCTTCGCATCAAGGACTCACCTTAGGCGAAGATGGAGCCAGTCATCAGATATTGGAAGACCTGGGTTTGATGCGGATGTTACCTAATATGACAGTAATTAACCCCTGTGATTATAACCAGACCAAAGCAGCGACCTTGGCTATCGCTGAAATGGAAGGACCGGATTATTTACGATTTGGCCGTCCTAAAATGCCCAATTTTACTCCGGAGGATCAGGAGTTTACCATTGGTAAAGCTTTCTATTTACAGGAGGGGGTTGATGTTTCTATTTTTGCTACAGGCCACCTCGTATGGGAGGCTATTAAAGCAGGGCGTATCCTTGAAAAGAAAGGTATCCGGCCGGAAATTATCAATTTGCATACCATTAAACCCCTTGATGAAGCCGCTATCCTGAAGTCGGCTAAAAAAACGGGGGCAGTTGTAACAGCGGAAGAACACCAGCGTTACGGCGGATTAGGCGATGCGGTTGCGCAATGTCTTTCTCATCATCACCCTACTCCTATGGAAGTAGTAGGGGTTAATGATCAGTTTGGCGAAAGTGGTAAACCGGAGGAACTGTTAGCTAAGTATGGACTGGATGCCCCCACTATAGTTAAGGCTGCCAGGAATGTTATTGAGAAAAAAAAGTCTGACCAAAAATTAAT
>CAZIGO010000085.1:0-2050 GCA_964538595.1 uncultured Chitinophagales bacterium
AGTCTAAGATGCAATTTTATGAGTATTTTAAGGAAGGTTTTAAAGGAAAAGGTGAGGTATGGTTTTTGCCGGATCAAGATGATAATTGGATAAAGGTCTATGAGGTAACAAATACCTCTCCTGCCAACCCTAACAAGGTCGGTATTAATTTACAGCCCCACCTTTCAAGCAGTACGGGACTCAATGATGACGCCCAAGTTAAATTCCGGTGGGTAGAGCGTAAAACGGACGACGCTTTTTGGTGGATCGTCGATGATTTATTTATCTATGACAATCCCTCCGACGATGCCGCCGCTCTGAACATATCCGGTATTCCCCAAGGGTGTGTGGCTACTTTGCGGCATGCTATCACAACCACTGTTAAAAATTTAGGCAGTGGCAATATTTCCGATCTACGCGTCAATTTTCAATTGAACAATAGCTCCGTCATTTACGATACACTTAATTTCAGTGATCCTATTCAAACAGATAGTACGCGTGTTCATACTTTCGATTCGGTCCCCCAATTTAAAGAAGGGAATAATCGTATAAAGGTTTGGACGAGCCAGCCTAATAATAATAACGACAAATTCCCTAAAAACGACACTACCTATTTAAGTGTATTTATGGACCGGATACAAGTGGCTCCGTTACCTATCACAGAGAACTTTGAAGATACGGTTTTAGCCGAACACTGGTGTAAAGATTTAGGAACCAGTGGCAATGGACGTATCCGGCATATAGATAATAGTGTTCAATCGGCTTGTCAAGGTAATCAAATGCTAGGGATGGATACCCGGGGAAAGAGTGCTATTGACAACTTACTATTAGCTGTCAATCTATCCGGTTGTGCACAAAAAACGCTTTCTTTTACCTATGGTCATTTAAAAGATGATATCGACCCCCAGGACGGTCTGTACCTCAGTGTAGATAACGGGGGAACTTATCATAAGATAATGAGCTTTAATGATTCAGCAGCGACCCACAACAATTGTACACGAGTAAATATTAATTTAAACCAAGTCGCTGACACTGCCGGCTTGAGTTTGTCATCTTCTTCAATCATCAGCTGGCGTCATGCAGGTAATGATTCTTTGGAATCCGGTAATGATGGTTTTTATTTAGATAGTGTGGTAGTAGACTTTGGAGCACTCAATGCAGTGGATGCCGGTGTCACTCAAATTAATCAGCCTGCCGGTGTTACGGTGGGAGATACTGCCGATGTCAATGTTACTATCAAAAATTACAGTAGTGATACGATGGTCAGTACTAAAGTCTACTATCAATATGGTAACGGTATGATCCGTTCAGGTTTTTGGAGTGGATGCTTATCCCAGGGAGAAACCGGTAAATTCACCTTTTCCCAATCTGTCGTCGTTGATACGCTTAACAAGAAGCTATGTGCCTGGACGGAAATGCCCAATAACCAACCGGACAAAGACAGTACCAATGATAAAGCTTGCAAAGAGATAACCGACATCACAGAAACTGAAGAACAGGCAGCGGTTCAGATCTATCCTAACCCTGTTCGTGATAAGATCAACATTCACCTGCCCGAAACCACTCAACACGCCACCTGGAAAGTTTATAATCTCCAGGGTAAGTTGGTTAACAGAAGCAACTTACATAACAGTGTAAGTAGTATAAATGTAAGCCATCTTCCGGCAGGTTTATATATTTATCAGGTAAACACGAATAGTAAGCAACATACAGGCAAAATAAGTATTTCCCATTAAGGCAGTTAAATCATAAAAGGGAGAGAGGACAAATATCACCCTCTCTCCCTCTTTTTTACTTCTATACCAAACGAAGGGATACTGTAATGTTATGGAGTTTAAAGAAGCGGTATCAGTTATTCTTTACCCTTCCCCTCTTTTTTTATTTTACCATCTTCTTCCAGTTGCCGCATGAGGCGATCTAAAATTCCATTAATGAACCCACGGCTTTTCGGTGTGCTGTAATTCTTTGCTATTTCAATATACTCATCGATCGAGACTTTTACAGGAATGGTAGGACAATATAATAGCTCGGTTAAACACATTTGCATCAAAGTACGATCCAAAAAAGTAAT
>CAZIGO010000085.1:2060-6015 GCA_964538595.1 uncultured Chitinophagales bacterium
TCTACATCCCAATTTTGAGCTTTTCCCGCAATCATCTTTTCAAAACGAACTCTATTATCAAGGGTCTTTAGTACAAGGCGACGTACAAACTGACGTTGAGCTTCCCAGTTTTTGGCATAGGGATCGACAAGCGGAACAGGAGACGGTTTATCGGGTTGAATATTATATAAAGTGTCCCGCACCCAATTACTGACTACCGGCAAGTCATCTAACCACGTCAGCCAAATAGATTCTATATGTTGCTGAAAATCGGTATTGGGTAGCATGACTCGATAATACAGATAATTCAATATATTCTTATGTTGGTCCTCCTGTCCGGACTCTTCCAAGTACTTATTGTATTTTTCCCTTTCTGTTAAATCCGCATAAATGGATTTAATAATTTGTCGGTCATAATGGGGTTTCAACGTTTCCTGTTCTACCCCATCGAATAAAGGGGTAAAATTAATGAGAGCCTGTGTTACCGGGTTTTCCAGTAATTTTTTATTGATTTTTTTCTCTTGAGAGGAGGGCAATATTTTTGAAGCCAGAATATCCTCCCTTACCTCTAAGTATTCAGCTACCTTACCCACTAAGAAAAGGCTATAGAGATAGAGTTGATAAGCATTATGAATACGATTAAATAGCTGTTTTTCACTAAGTTTATAATCGGGAGCAACTTCCTCTTCTGCTTCCTGAAGCACGTAGGAAGCATATAAGGTTTGCATAGCTTTTATACGAAGTTGGCGGCGAGTAAACATTAATTTCTATAAGTAAAAGAACAAACTTTTAAAGTACTTCAAAATAGCTCAAGCCTTCCTCAGGCCTTCACTTTACGATTTTCTTCAATGCGGGCTTCAGCTAATTTATTAGCTGCTTCTACCGTCGTGATACTTTCTTTTTCAGCTTTTTTCAATATTTTAAGCGTCGAATCATAAATATTATGGGTTAACTGTGTTGCTTTTTCCTGGTCATAGCCATGCAGTTCGGTATAAACATTAATCAAACCACCAGCATTGATCAAGAAGTCCGGCGCGTATAAAATACCCTTCTCTTTTACTTTCTTACCATGCTTGTCTTCATCCGCCAATTGATTATTAGCGGCGCCTGCGATAATTTCGCAATTGAGGCGTTCCAGGCTTTCATCATTGACGGTCGCCCCTAACGCACAAGGAGCATAAATATCCACATCTAAATCATAGATTTCCTCCGCATCAACGACTTCCACCTTATATTTATTGCTGATTTCCTCCAGTTTATCCTTATAAATATCCGTCACAAAAACAGTAGCTCCTTCTTCCGTTAAATGTTTTACCAAATGTTGTCCTACATGCCCTACTCCTTGGACCGACACCTTTTTACCTTTTAAACTTTTGTTGTCCCACTTCTGCTGAGCACAGGCTTTCATACTGAGATAAACCCCTAAAGCTGTAAAGGGCGAAGGGTCGCCACTCCCTCCCATCGATTGAGGTAAGCCCGTTACATGGTCAGTTTCTTGCTTTACAATTTCCATGTCAGATGTAGAAGTACCCACATCTTCGGCGGTGATGTAACGACCATTCAAAGTATTTATAAATTGCCCATAACGTTTCCAGAGCGCTTCAGTTTTATCTTTACGAGCATCTCCAATAATAACAGCTTTCCCACCCCCCAAGTTCAGTCCGCTGATAGCCGCCTTATAGGTCATGCCTTGAGAAAGACGCAACACATCCACTAAGGCTGCTTGCTCCGAATCATAATTCCACATGCGAGTGCCTCCCAGAGAAGGTCCTAGTACAGTACTGTGAATAGCAATTATAGCTTTAAGGCCGGTTGGCTTATCATAACAAAAAACCACCTGTTCATGTTGACTTCCTGTGATAAGCTCAAAAACAGAGCCTTCAGGTACTTGAAGGCCATCTTTTTCAAAATCGAGCATAAGAACAAATTTATCTAAGAATAGTACTAACAAATTTAACAAAATAATTCGTCAAAATGAAGGGGGAGCGTCTTTTGAAAAAAAAAGACTTATAGACATCAGAGGATAAGGTATTCATTTAGGTTTGCTTTTTGTATCTTTAAAAGGTTCATGCAGCATTTACAATACCTCAATAAATATTTAAAGAAGTACCGATACCGTTTACTGGCCGGCATATTTTTTGTCACTATTTCCAATGTTTTTGCCATTTTACCCGCCCAGATTATCCGGAACGCCTTTGATATAATTGGTGAAAACCTTGATTTTTACCGGATGTTCAGTGGCTTGCATCTGCAGCAAAGTACGTATAAATTATTTAGTTTAGCATTGTTAAGTTTCGGTGTCGGTATTCTCCTTATGGCCTTTATGAAAGGCTTTTTTATGTTCTGGATGCGGCAGACTATGATCGTTATGTCCCGCCTTATTGAATATGATTTGAAGAAAGAGATATATGCCCACTTCCAACAACTTCCCCGTTCTTTCTATAAACAACACAATACGGGCGATCTAATGACGCGGGTAACGGAAGATGTATCGCGCGTTCGTATGTACTTGGGCCCGGCTATCATGTATTCGATCAACCTGGCCACTTTGTCTATTATGGTCATCACGACCATGCTTTATGTCAACCCTATATTAACTGTTTATGTACTGCTTCCCCTGCCGATCCTTTCCTATTCCATCTATTATGTCAGCAGTATTATCAACAAAAAGAGTGAAATCATACAGGAGCAATTATCGAGCCTCAACACTTTCTCTCAAGAAATTTATTCCGGTATACGGGTACTCAAATCATATGGGCAGGAAGAAAACTTTGAGCAAAAATTTGATGTCTCCTGTGAAGATTATAAAGATAAATCGATTTCCTTAGTTAAGGTACAAGCCCTTTTTCATCCACTCATGATGCTTCTCATCGGATTGAGTACGATACTAACTGTTTTTATCGGGGGAATACAGGTGATGCGAGGAACTATAACCACCGGTAACATAGCCGAGTTTGTTATTTATATCAACATGCTCACCTGGCCGGTTACTTCGGTGGGATGGGTGGCTTCTTTAGTACAGCGAGCCAATGCCTCTCAAAAGCGCATCAATGAATTTTTAAATACGCAACCCGATTTAGTTTCACGGAAACAACTGAAGAAAAAGCTGTCAGGAGCTATCACTTTTGATGACGTGAGTTTCGTCTATCCTGACACGGGCATTGAAGCGCTCAAAAAGATATCTTTCCAAATAGAAGCAGGAGAACGATTAGCTATCATTGGGAAAACGGGAGCAGGAAAAACGACACTCGCCCAATTGATGATGCGGGTGTTTGACGCCACGTCGGGACAAATTTCTATTGATGATCGACCTATAGAAGATTACTCTTTAGAATCCTTGCGTCAGCAGTTTGGTTATGTACCCCAAGAGTCTTTTCTCTTTTCCGATACAATAGCGAACAATATTGCTTTTGGAGCACCGAATGCTAGCAAAAAAGAAATTAAACAAGCCGCAAAGGAAGCCGGACTGTTAGAAGATATTACCGAGTTGCCTCAACAATTAGAAACGCGAGTAGGAGAACGGGGAATTGCCTTATCGGGGGGACAAAAGCAACGGGTAACTATTGCCCGGGCCATCATAAAAGATCCCCGTATATTAATTTTAGATGACTGCTTATCCGCGGTAGATACTCGAACTGAAAAAATTATACAACAAAAGTTAGAACATATTTTAAGCCAACGCACGGCTATCATTATTACCCATCGAGTGTTATCGTTAAAAAATGTTGATCGCATTCTCGTCTTGGAAAATGGAAAAATAGCAGAAGACGGAACCCACGAAGAGCTGTTAGAGCAAGAAGGCCTGTATTATGCCCTCTATCAAAAACAAAAAATGGAAGAAAAAATCACCTCTTCTTAATCCTCCTTGATAAAATCCCTTAATGCCAACATGAAAATTAAAGAGCGAAAAAAGGTTTACGACGGATTTTTTCAGATAAAAAAATTGACTCTTCAAGATGAAAAGGGCCAATATATC
>CAZIGO010000085.1:6025-9487 GCA_964538595.1 uncultured Chitinophagales bacterium
AACGGGAGCAATTTGAACGCGGTAATTCGGTAGCTGCCCTGGTATTCGACACCCATAAGGAGAAATATATACTCACCGAACAATACCGTGTCGGAGCGGAACAACCACTGCTGGAGATCGTAGCCGGGAGCTTAGATGAACCAAACGAATCACCAGAAGCAACTATAAGAAGAGAAATACAAGAAGAGATCGGTTATACGGTCGATGATCTTCAATATCTAACAAAGTTTTATCCCTCTCCGGGGGCCTGTACAGAAATAATCTACCTGTATTATGCAGAAGTGAGTAATAAAAATACGGAAGGCGGCGGCATCGGTGACGAGCACATCGAACCGGTCACTCTGACGCCTCGTCAATTTTTACACACCACCTTCAACGACGGAAAAACAATAGTAAGCCAATACTGGCTGCAAAGTCAATATAATCAGCAAGTCGAATGAAACAAGCCCCCGACAGGCTTTTCATCAGCTAATTCATTAAATAATTTTGCAGCATCGCCGGTTTCTTTAATGTGGACTTTTATTCCCGCCTCTTCCAGCTTTTCTTTGGTTTCATCCATCACCTGTAATCGTTCCCAATATCCTTTTGACAATACCACTTCTTCGGCGCCGTTATCAATAAGTTCCTGGACATCGGTCACTTGAATACCCGGCTCATGATGAGTGCCCGTTTCATTCCAGTCCCAAGCTCGGGAACCCCCGGGATATATTTTAGCATCCTTATAAGAATGGTCAGCGCCATCTACTTTCACTTCTCCCCATCGGATGTTAGTTATTTTTGGTGTGACGGCCTTCATGTACTATCGTTTTTGATAAAAAAATAACAAGACACTGTTCTTAACAACAAATCTATTTTTTTCACATGCCATAATGGCATCATAATATACAATTTTTACGCCAAATTGTCAAAAATATTCTTATTGATGCCGATGTACGCTATTGGTATAAAATTTGTTCCTTAATTAAGTGAATTAAAAAACAAAATCATTATGGTAGATAAAAGAGGAAATATATCCGAAACAGGTTTGATCAATCTTGATGTACAAAATACTCTGAATGGAGGACATAGTTTATCTACAATGAACATTCATCCCCGCGAAGATCATTATGAGATGTTCGTTGATATTCCGGGCGTTGATATCAAAGATCTTCGGGTGGAAGTGAAGGATAATCAACTTCACATTTACCACCTGATGTCAGTAGCAAATGATACAGACAACAAGCAGAAAGTACCTCGTTTAGTCAGCGTTCATGCTTTACCGCGAGAAGTAGCCTTACAAGACATTAGCGCCCATTACGAGGATAAAAAATTAGTAATCAAACTACCATTGAACGATTTAGCTGATGGCTATCACAAGCTAGTAGATATCTCCCATAATTAAATTCACCCTGCATTTACTTACCGTTGTATGGCATGAGTCAAGAAATGATACGCTGATGTTGCGGCCAGCCGGGCAGTCCGATTATCCACATCGAAGGGAGGACTCAACTCATATATTCCCAAAGAAATAACTTTTTGTTGCTGCCCGGCTAACCGCATCATCTCAATTACTTCAGAAGCGGAGAAGCCCTCTGCATGAGGAGCAGATACACCGGGGGAAAAGGCAGCAGCAATACCATCCAAATCTAAACTGATCACAATAGCATCACAGTGGGTAGCTAAGTGTACCAATTTTTCCTCAAAGCGATCAATTGCTTTTCCCAACCGGATATCATCAAAAGTCACATAATCAACTCCTTTTTCATTAACATACTCCCATAATGAAGCGGCATTGCTTTGCCGCTGAATACCAAAAGGCACTAAATTTTTGGGAGCTACAATGTTATCTTCTAAGACCATATAAAACGGCGAACCACTTTTAATCTCGGGCTCCGGTGCCCGGACATCAAAATGAGCATCGATATTAATACAACCAACCTCGCTGGTTTCCTCTTCTGTTAAATACTTCTTCACGGCCGCTAGATGAGGATATCCATAATCATGTCCCCCTCCAATAAGTATCGTGCCCTTACCTTGCAGGTGTTGTTCTTGCAGTAGTTGAACAGTGCGCTGATGTCGATCTTCTATGCTCCCTTCCAGTTTAATATCTCCTTTATCGGCAATATGGGAAGGGATCTTTTCCCGTCCCTTAAGTTTGTTAAATTGTTGGCGAAAAGCAGCCGGTCCTTCCTTTGCTCCTTTGCGCCCCCCCGTATTAGCTATTCCTTCGTCATCAGGCACGCCTACTATACTCCATTGATCTGTCACGTAAGTTTTCATAATTCAGTATTATTTGATAAATAAAACAACAATTAATTTACACTAAACCTATTTAGCTATTAAGAAAGTATATTCCTTGCTTTAATTGCCGGCCCCCAGCTATCAAGAATGCAAGGGCTGTTAAAATATATAATAGCTGTAACTGACCGGTAATGTAAGGGATGACAATAAAAAAAGCGGCTAAAAAAATAAATATGATACCATAGGTTACCTTTTGTTCCCCTGTTTGTTTAGTATTTTGGTGCTCATATGAAACCATGCCATTCCCAAATTTGGTAATAAAACAGACCTTGATACAAATATAACAGACAAACAGCAAAGTTTGTCGTTATTCTACAAATCATCACAGTATTTATATAAAGTCAATAAAAAGTTAGCAGGTCTCGCAAAAAATTTCTTAACTTTGAAATCATTCGTTTTACGCATTTTATATTTACTAACTAAAATTCAAGATATCCGTGGGAAATCGTAGAGATCCGATATTTTCGATGAAAATGAGAGCCGGAAAAAAACGTACATACTTTTTTGATGTCCGGCCCACCCGTTCAGATGATTATTTTATTACTATCACAGAAAGCAAACGTAAATTTCATGAAGGTGGTTACGAACGCCACAAACTCTTCCTTTATAAAGAGGACTTCAATGACTTCATAGAAGCTTTGACCAAGACAGTTGATCATGTAAAAACGGAATTGTTACCGGACTATGATTTCGATGAGTTTAAAAACCCGGCGGAAGTTCAACGTCCACCTGGTGGTAAGAGCAAAAAGCAACGTAAAAAAGAACAAAAGGAAAAAGAGAAAGAGCAAGAAGCGGAGGAAGAAGAAGTAGCAGCTTCCCAGGAAGAAGACGTTGAAGAAAAAGAGAACAAAGGAGAAGACGATGATATGGATATAGATGAGGACATTATGGAATGGTAGTCCCTCTATTTGGGAATTATCGCTTACTGGCTTATTTCCCCTATTATTACCTTCCCCTTTATTTATAAATACAACGTTAAAGGAGAGGAATATATCTACTTCCTCTCCTTTTTTAGCTTAGTTTTATAACAAATTCAGGTTGTATGAGTGTTCAATATGGTATCGTCGGCTTGCCGAATGCCGGGAAGTCTACACTATTTAATGCCTTGTCTACCGCCAAAGCTGAAGCCGCCCCCTATCCTTTTTGTACTATAGAGCCCAATGTGGGAACTATCAATGTGCC
>CAZIGO010000086.1:0-890 GCA_964538595.1 uncultured Chitinophagales bacterium
ACTCTCCCAACTTATGCCCTACCATATTTTCGGATATATAAACAGGAATAAATTTATTGCCATTATGGACGGCAATTGTATGCCCGACAAAATCAGGCACAATGGTAGAACGCCGTGACCAAGTTTTGACAACTTCTTTGTCGCCCGACTTGTTCAGGGCTTCCACTTTTTCCCGTAACTTATAATAGACGTAAGGTCCTTTCTTTAATGAACGAGGCATAATGATTTAAGTTTTAATTATTTTTTCTTCTTCTTTTTCTTGCGACGTTGAATAATCAAGCGCTCCGAAGCTTTCTTTGTCTTACGCGTCTTCTTACCATGGGCATACAGTCCTTTTCGAGAGCGGGGATTACCGCCAGAGGTACGACCTTCGCCACCACCCATGGGGTGATCGATCGGGTTCATAGCTACAGCTCGTGTTCGAGGTCGGCGTCCCAACCAACGCTTGCGACCGGCTTTTCCGGACTGCTGTAAGATATGGTCTTTATGAGAGACCGTTCCGATCGTTGCCCGGCAATCTAACAATACCATACGCGTTTCACCAGAAGGTAACTGGATCACGCCGTATTTCCCCTCTTTAGCTGTCAGCTGCACATAAGATCCTGCACTACGGGCCAATTGTCCACCACGACCGGGATGTAACTCCACGTTGTGGAGAAAAGTACCCAATGGTATATTACTCAAACGCTTTGTATTACCGGTTTCAATGCCGGCACGTTTCCCTGATACGATCCGCTGGTCCAGCTCAATATCACTGGGCGCTAAGATATAACGCTTATCACCATCTTCATAATGGACCAATGAAATAAAAGCCGACCGAAAAGGGTCGTATTCAATACTTTTAATATACCCCGGTACTCCGTCTTTATTTCGTTTAAAGTCGATCAAAC
>CAZIGO010000086.1:900-9285 GCA_964538595.1 uncultured Chitinophagales bacterium
ACGGTACTTCCGCTTATGACCGCCTCCCCGATAACGGGTTACGCGACGTCCCTGGAAATTGCGCCCCGCCTTACTCTTGGTTCCCTTCTTCAAATTCTTCACGTTCTTCTTGCGCGGCTTCAACTTACTATAATTAGCTCCCACACGAAAGCGGGTACCTGGTGATGTTGGTTTATAACGTTTACTCATTGTTCAATACTTTCCTGTGCTTCAAAAATTTTTTAATCTTAAACGTTGCTAAAGAAATCGATCGAGTCTCCCTCTGTCAATTTTACAATAGCTTTTTTATACGGAGGTTTCAATCCTTCATACATTCCCTGGCGCGTATAACGGGTCTTCCGCTTACCGGGCACTATCATCGTCCGTACATCTTCTACCGTCACGCCATACATATCTTGCACGGCATCCTTGATCTGCACCTTGTTCGCTTTCTCGTTAACCCGGAAACCGTACTCATTATTCTTCTCCCCCAAATCGGTCGTCTTCTCTGTAATAATCGGTTCTATTAATACTTCATCCGTCGTCATAGTTAATTATTCTTTTTAGATTGCTTATTTCCCTTTTTACTGGAGGTTTTCTTCTTGGATTTTTTCTTCGATTTCTTCGAAGACTTCTTCTTTTTCGACTTCTTCGATTTTTTCTTTTTCTTCGAGGACTTCTTCTTACTCTTCGAAGACTTGGACTTTTTCTTGCCCTTCTTTTTCTGCTTCTTCTCTCCCTTCTTCTTTTTACTCTTTGACGATCCTTTTTTCTTCTTTTTCTTGGTTTTTTTCTTCTGTTTAGTTTTTTGGCCCGCCGCATCAAATTGTTCCGAAAGCTGATCAATAGCCTTCTTGAAGATCATGATCTTTTCCGCCTTCATAATGTCAAAGATATTCAATCCTTCGACAGTAGTGACTTTCGTATTGGGAATATTCCGGGCGGAAAGTGCCAAGTTTTCATCATATTCACTCATGACCAGCAACGTCTTCTTATCAGCTACCTCCAATTTATCCAGTACCTCTTGATACTTTTGAGTTTTAGGTTGCTGAAGAGTGAAGTCTTTCACTACGACCACGGCATCATCCTGGGCTTTGTAAGTAAAAGCCGACTTTTTCGCATGTATGCGCTCTTTCTTATTAACTTTAATACTATGATCACGCGGGCTCGGTCCGAAAGTTACTCCCCCTCCTTTAAATATGGGGTTTTTAATGTCACCTGCACGAGCTTGTCCCGTTCCTTTCTGCGGATGGATCTTAGCGCCGGATCCGCGTACTTCCGAACGATTCTTTGTACTGTGCTTACCCGAATGACGCTGCGCCATGTACCGCTTCACTTCCAAATAAATCAAGTGGTCATTGGGTTCTACATCGAATATCTCGTCCGGTAATTGGACCTTCTTCTTATTCGCTTTACCTTTTCTATCGTAAACCTTTACTTTCATAATGATTTTCTTCAGCTATTTTTCTTAATTGTCAAATACGTTCCTTTTCGTCCCGGTACCGCCCCGTGGATCAACATTAAATTTTTCGGGGGCACTACTTTTACGATCTCGAGGTTTTTAATCGTTCGCCGTTTATTTCCCATCTGCCCGGGCATTTTTACACCCTTAAACACTCGCGAGGGATCCGCTGAAGCACCGATGGAACCACCAGCGCGCTCCGTATCTTTCTGTCCGTGGGTCTGCATGCCTACGCCAGCAAAACCGTGACGCTTTACGACACCCTGGAATCCTTTTCCTTTGGTCATGCCCGTCACATCGACAATATCGCCATCATCAAAAATATCCACTTTCAAAGCTTGTCCCCGCTTCACCTCCAAATCAAAGTCACGGAACTCTAACAATTTATGTTTAGGAGAAGTATTGGCTTTATCGAAATGGCCGAGTAATGCTTTGGGTACATTTTTCTTTTTAGCTTCTCCAAACCCCATTTGTACCGCATCATACCCATCTTCCTCTTTGTTCTTGACCTGGGTCACTACACAAGGACCCGCTTCTACGACAGTACAGGGAATCTGTTCGCCTTCATCGTCGAAGACGTGCGTCATACCCACTTTCTTTCCGATTAATCCTTTCATTGGTACACTATTTTTTCGATTAAGCTTTAATTTCAACATCAACGCCACTCGGCAACTCGAGCTTCATTAAGGCATCCACCGTATTGGAGCTCGAACTATAAATGTCAAGCAGTCGCTTATAAGAGCTCAACTTGTATTGTTCTCGCGCTCTTTTATTGACGTGAGGCGACTTCAGCACCGTAAAAATCTTGTGTTTCGTCGGTAAGGGAATCGGTCCGCTTACCACGGCGCCACTTTGCTTGACCGTTTTAACGATCTTGGCCGCTGATTTGTCGACCAAGTTATGATCGTAAGATTTGAGTTTTATGCGTATTTTTTGAATCATTATTCGTCAACTTTTACTTTACCGGTAGCTTTATCGATAACTTCTTTAGCAATATTGTCGGGAACTATTTCATAATGGGAGAACTCCATCGTGGAATAAGCCCGTCCCGAAGAAAGCGACCGCAGCTCCGTGACATAGCCAAACATTTCAGAGAGCGGCACCTGGGCTTTTACCAATTTCGCATTACCACGCTGTCCCATCTTTTCGACATGACCACGGCGGCGGTTCAAGTCACTCACTACATCACCCATAAACTGTTCCGGTGTTACTACCTCAATATCCATAATCGGTTCTAACAATACGGGCTTCGCTTTTTTACAAGCTGCTCTAAAAGCGCGCTGTGTCACCATCTCAAACGCCTGCTGATCAGAGTCAACGTCGTGATAATCCCCATCGAAAAGGCGAATGCGGAGGTTGTCTACCGGATAACCGGCCAACACTCCATTTTGCATACAATCCTGGAAAGCGCCTTTAATGGCGGGGATGTATTCTTTTGGAATAACTCCCCCTTTAATTTCATTAATAAATTGTAATCCATACTCATCGATCTCATTATCTTCATCTTCTTCATCGGCCGGTCCCAGCTCAAAAACTACCTCGGCAAACTTACCGCGACCACCGGTCTGCTTTTTGAGCAACTCTTTGTGCTCCACACTTTTAGTCAACGCCTCTTTATAAGCGACGCGGGGCTCCCCTTTATTACATTCTACTCCGAACTCGCGCTTCAAGCGGTCGATAATAATATTCAAGTGTAACTCGCCCATGCCGCTGATTATGGTCTGGCCGGTATCCTCATCCGTCTCTACTACAAATGTCGGGTCCTCCTCAGACAACTTCGTTAACGAAACTGTCAACTTATCCACTTCAGCCTGTGTCTTGGGTTCGACGGCCATACTGATAACAGGGTCGGGGAATTCTATCGATTCAAGCAAAATAGGATGATCCTGGTCGCAGAGCGTGTCACCGGTCCGGATATCTTTAATACCTACCGCTGCCCCAATGTCACCAGGTCCGATATCATCGATCGGGTTCTGCTTATCAGAGTGCATCTGTAAGAGACGAGACACGCGCTCTTTTTCCTCGGTCCGCACATTATACACATACGACCCCGCATCGAGCGTGCCCGAATAACTGCGGAAATAAGTCAACTTTCCGACATAGGGATCAGTAGCAATCTTAAAAGCTAACGCTGAAAAAGGTTCATCATGATCGGGATGGCGCTCTTCCTCTTCCTCAGTTTCAGGATTAACACCTTTTACCGGCGGCACTTCGAGTGGCGACGGCAGATAAGTGACGACCGCATCTAACAGCGACTGGATTCCTTTATTCTTGAGTGCCGAACCACAGAGCATGGGGACGATCTCAAGATCAAGCGTCGCATCGCGTATCGCATTAATAATATCTTCTCTTGTTATAGCATCTTCATCTTCGAAAAATTTCTCGAGGAGCTCATCATCAGCTTCAGCAGCTGCTTCCACTAACTCCTGGTGATATTCTTCTACTTTTTCTTTCTTATCCTCAGGAATAGGTACCGTTTCGTACTCTGTCCCGAAAGATTCTTCATCCCATTTGATCGCTTCTTTACTGATCAAATCGATCACACCTTCAAAGTCATCTTCTTTCCCCATCGGTAACTGGAGGGGCACCGCTTTGGCTCCAAACCGTTCGCGAACCTGCTCTACCACTTTAAGGAAATCCGCTCCCATGCGGTCCATCTTATTAACGAAACCGATACGGGGGTTCCCATAACGATCCGCTTGGCGCCACACGGTTTCCGACTGCGGTTCTACGCCTTCGACTGCACTAAAAAGTGCTATGACGCCATCGAGGACGCGCAAAGAACGTTCTACCTCGGCCGTAAAGTCGACGTGGCCGGGCGTATCAATAATATTAATCTGATAATCTTTATTACCGTATTCCCAGAATACTCGAGTAGCCGCTGAGGTAATCGTAATACCACGCTCCTTTTCCTGATCCATCCAATCCATCTCAGCAGTTCCTTCATGTACTTCACCTAATTTGTGTTTGAGACCAGTATAATACAGCATCCGCTCGGTGGCCGTAGTTTTCCCGGCATCGATATGGGCGGCAATACCGATATTACGTGTGGTCTTTAAGCTACCTTGTCCTTTTTTTGCCATCGTTCATTATATTTTAAAGTGAGAAAACGCTTTATTAGCTTCCGCCATGCGATGTGTTTGTCGCTTCCGCTTGATCGCCCCACCTTCCTTATTGGAAGCAGCGATCAATTCCTCGGCCAATCGCTCTTGCATCGTATCATTATGACGTTGCCGTGCATAACGGATAATCCATTTCAAGCTCAAGGAAATCTGCCGATGTTCAGGAACTTCTGTCGGAATTTGAAACGTCGCCCCGCCAATACGCCGGCTTCGCACTTCTACACTGGGCCGACAATTATCGAGGGCTTTGCGCCAAACATCGTATCCTTTATTGCCTGTTTTATTTTCAATAACATCGAGGGCCTCATAGAAAATGGCATAAGCTTTACTCAGCTTACCATCTACCATAAGACCATTCACAAAGCGGGTCACCCGTTTCTCATTATAAACGGGATCGCGCTGATAATCTCTTAGTATTTCTCTTGCATTACGCATTAGTAATTATTCCTTTGGTTTTTTAGTACCGTACTTGGAACGACCTTGTTTTTTATCTTCTACACCAGCAGTATCCAATGCCCCTCGAACAATATGATAACGCACACCGGGTAAATCCTTTACACGACCACCCCGCACCAAAACAATAGAGTGTTCCTGCAAGTTGTGACCTTCTCCCGGTATATAAGCGATAACCTCATAACCATTGGTCAACCGAACCTTGGCTACTTTCCGCAACGCCGAATTCGGCTTTTTAGGCGTGGTCGTATATACTCGCGTACATACACCGCGGCGTTGAGGGCAATTTTCCAAAGCCCGTGATTTACTTTTTTCTTTTACTTTTTTCCGTCCTTTCCGTATAAGTTGTTGTATCGTTGGCATTTATAAGGGGTTTTGCGGAACTGCAAATGTAGGTATTTTTCTTCAAATTAACAAACAAACTCCCCACTTTTTTTCTGGCTTCACCTACTTGTTATCACTGTCCATTTTTTATATCCAAAAATTCCGTTCTGCTTCCCCGTTACCTTCTTTTCCTACGGCGAATCCTCCCCTTTTTTTGTTTCATCAGGCTCCCATATTTCAAGCGTGCTATTTCGAGGAATGCGCAGTATTCCTTTATATTTGTCGTCACCCATTATATTTATTAAACCGTAAACCCCATTTATGAAGTACGACCCGATCAACCCCGATCTTTTCGTCAACAATCGACAAGCTTTCCGGCAACAACTTCCCGACCAGGCGATAGCCATATTTCATTCGAACGCCCCCATGCCGAGTAACGGGGACCAAACGTTTGACTTCCGTCAAAACTCCGACCTCTTTTACCTGACGGGCGTCGACCAGGAAGATACGATACTGGTTATTTTCCCCGATTGCCCGAACGAAAAATACCGGGAGGCCCTCTTTATTCAAAAGACCAACGAGGAGATCGCCACCTGGGAAGGCGAAAAGCTGACCAAAGAAGCAGCCCGGGAAGTCTCGGGGGTTTCACAAGTATATTGGAACGAACAGTTTGAAAAGATCTTACCCAAGCTCATGAACTGGTCTCAATGCTGTTATTTAAATCTTAATGAGAATGAGCGCTTTTCCAGCCCCGTCCCTTATAAGGACCTGCGTTTCGCCCGCCGGCTCAAGCAGGAATTTCCGCTCCACCAATTTGAGCGTTGTGGACCTATTATGAAAGATTTGCGCACGATCAAGTCAGAGATAGAAGTCGAACAGATCAAACAGGCCTGCCAGATCACAAAAAAAGCGCTGGACCGCGTCCTGGATTTTATCGAACCCGGTTGCATGGAATATGAGATAGAGGCCGAAATTTTACATGAATTTATCCGGAACCGGGCCAACGGCTACGCCTACCACCCGATCGTCGCTTCCGGTAAAAACAGCTGTGTCCTTCACTACCAAGATAATAACCGCGAATGTCAAGACGGGGACGTGCTGTTGATGGACTTCGGCGCCGAATACGCTAATTACGCTTCTGACATCACCCGCACGGTACCGGTCAACGGACGCTATACCGACCGGCAACGGGAAGTTTATAATGCCGTGCTACGAGCCATGAAAGAAGCCAAACAGATGCTGCGGCCCGGGACGGTTATCAATGAATATGAAAAAGAAGTCGGGAAAATCGTAGAGGAAGAACTGATCGGGCTGGGCTTGTTAGACCGGGCCGAGGTCGAGGATCAAGACCCGGACCACCCGCTGTACAAGCAATATTTTATGCACGGTACCTCCCATTTTATGGGACTCGATGTCCATGATATCGGCAGCAAATATGATGAAATTCAACCCGGCATGGTCTTTACTTGTGAACCGGGTATTTATATCCGGGACGAAGCGATCGGTGTGCGTATTGAAAATGATATTTTAGTCACTGACGGCGACCCGGTCGACCTGACCGAAGCAATGCCGCTGGAAGCCGAAGCTATCGAAGAAGCTATGCAAGGGGAATAATGGACAATGGGACCTGCTTGATCCCACAGGCAGTTTCCTCTTAACTTTAATATTCCCGTTCATAATCAATAGGACAGGTATTATAAAAGTTACTGGGATTATTATAAATTGGGGGCTAACCCCCGGTTGTTCATCCGTATCAAGAAACGACGATCATGAGATTTAAACGCTTATTGCAAAAAATACCGAACCTCTTATCACTGGTAAACATGTCGTTAGGGGCTATCGCCAGTATTTACATTCTACAAAGTACAGACATCGTCCAGATCCATGACATGGTTAAATACGAGTTTGAGGTACGCCCCTCCCCTACCAACCTCAACGGTCTAATTCAAGCGGCTTTTCTCGTTATCATTGCCTCCTTTATCGATTTTTTTGATGGTTTTTTAGCGCGCTACTTAGAAGCGGAATCGGATATAGGGGGCGAACTGGACTCCTTATCGGACATGATCACCTTCGGGTTGGTCCCCGGCCTGGTCTTTTATACGTTGATCGGGGAAGCCTACCGCCTCAACCCGGATGCGATGTCGTATACCGCCCTCCCTTTTTACTTCGGGCTTTTAGTTACCTTGTTTTCTGCGCTTCGCCTGGCGAAATTCAATGTAGATGATGAACAGTCTCACGGATTTAAGGGGTTGCCCACGCCGGCAGCGGCTATTTTTGTGGTATCGCTGCCCTTGGTACTATTTGTCGACCGCTGGGGATTCCGGGAATTGTTGATGAACCGGTGGGTATTGTTCGGGTTGGTAGCCGTGATCAGCTATTTGCTTACCAGCAATTTGGCTATGTTCTCACTGAAGTTTAAGCATTTCAGTTGGAGCGGCAACGAGGTACGTTACCTCTTTCTCCTGTTTATTATTGCCTCATTAGTCATCGCCGCTATGGCGGCTGCCATCTATATCGCTATCCCGGTTATTATTATCGTTTATATCATTAGCTCACTTTTATTCAATGTATTCAACTATGAAGTTTAAAGCTCAGATCAAAGTAATGCCATTACCTGAACTGCTGGACCCGGAAGGCAAGGCCGTGACGGCCGGTCTTCGTAACCTGGGATTGGCGGAGATCGACAACGTGCGGGTCGGGAAGCATATCCAGGCCGAAGTGGAGGCGCCCAGTAAAGACAAAGCAAAGGAGCTGGTCACCCAAGCTTGTGATGAACTGCTGTCCAATCCTGTTATCGAGGATTACGACTTTCACCTGGAAAAGGTTTCGTCCGCTTCCTAACCTATTCGTGTAGAGAGCGTTAACCTCCGCTAGTTTCCCTTTATATAATGAGGACTGTTGTTTTTTTATATGGGATGGGTTGTATTGATGACCTCTTGAACCCCCTGTGGTCCCCCTTGAAATAAGGGGGACTGTTGTTGGGTTGGTTAAGATAAGTTAGTGGTTGAAAAACTACGCTTGGTGGTTTTATTTCCTTCGGAACCC
>CAZIGO010000087.1:0-2683 GCA_964538595.1 uncultured Chitinophagales bacterium
CTTTGAGGCCTCCTTCTATTTGAAATAGTCCGCGCGAACTGTAATACTTATGCCAGACCTGGCCACCAATCTGACTCATGAGATACCAATTTGTTTCACTATAACCTGCCTGAAGCTGAAGCTCTCCGCCCCAAGTAGCATATCCCATCTGTAAGCCCTTCTCGACATTTTGATTGAAAGCGGGGATGATGCCCCGGGATTGACAAGTAATGCTCCATCCTTGATAACGGTAAATTTGATAGCGCCCGCCTATCTTTATATTACTCCAACCCTGTAACTTTCCCGGGGATATTGGATTTGAAAAGTCATGGTCAGTGTGGAGAGGAACTTCTGTCATAACAACTTTATAGGGAACCTCGGCTAATAATGTTAAGTGGGGAGAAATGCCGTATTCGGCATAAGCCTTGAAAGTAATATCACGAACCGTATAAGGGAGTTGCAGAGGGGGCTGAGTGTGCTGGTGTAATTGATCATAGGCTATATAAGCACTCGTCATTTGCAAATAGCCGCCCTGATAGGGTTGTACCCACGCTCCCCCTAATACCGGTGATGTAAAACCGGCGAGGATGATACCTATTACACCAACATAACACCAACGGAGCATGAACGATAACTTGATAAAAAATTTTAAGAGGTAGATCGGGGAATCCTTCCCACGATAGTGTCAGTTAAGTATTCAATGCGTTCCCTGCCACTCGATTTCTCGAAGCTCAGCTTTCCGGTTTTCTAGCACATTAATGTATTCATAGGCATGTTTGTCATCATATTTTTTGGCTGCTTTTCTTGCCATTTTGATAGCTTTATCCAATTCACCTTGTCCTTCGTTTACTAACGCTAAGTTAAAGGTGGCCCGCTGACGTATCTTTTCCTTTGGGTCATCAAGTAAGGGACGCAACTTTTCTTCTGCCATATCCCAATGACCCTCTTTGATCATGCGTTTGGCTTGTCGCAAATCATCATTACCACTCCCGTAATATTCTCGGTCTACCCAAATCCATTTGGGGTAGAGCATCCGGGCGGCTTTTTTCCCTAAGTTGTAACCGAGCGATTTGACGTACTTATGTTTACGAACAACGTCATTGGCCATGGAAAGCGGATCAGGACTGCCGGATGTGGGCAAATAATAAACATCAGTAACCCGGATACGTTCTTTCAGTAATTTTTTCTTCGGGTAGTAAATCGTAAAGTAGGCTTCTCCCTGGATAGAAGAATTGGGTTGGCCTAACAAGTTGCTAACCACTACACCACCGGCCGGGGCATTCGAGTCGAAATAATCAAGCACCACCAGGACTTGTGCCGAATGGGAATCACATACTTTTTGAATTTTTTCCCAATTAATGGTTTCGTGTTCCTGGCGTAACGGTATATCGGCTAAGGAAGTAGCCGTGTAAGCATTACTTTCCAGCAATTGCTGAACAACTCCCTTTACACACTGCTCCGCCGCTATTTTATCCCCTTCGACAATCTCCCCGGAAAGTATTCCTTCGATAGTAGAAGACTTATCTTCCCGTTCGATCATCGAGTTGTTCACGACAACGACCTTTTGGATAGTCTCCGGTAAGTTGACGGGCGCCGGCTTTTTTACCGAAATACGAATACTGGATATACAAGATTGCAGTAAAATCAAGAGGATAAATCCGGTTCCGTAATATAACTTTCTCATAATATGTTAATTTTAAAAGGTTACCCTTAATTCCTCTTATAATAATATACCCAACATTTTTTTCGAATGCTTGTTTTTCGCTGTAAAAATTTAGAAAGGAATAGGGGAGGGTCAGTTTATAAAGGGATTGTTTTTGAGTCGTCCTCCGTCAACTTCCCCCTTAATTTCTCCACTCGAGGAACGGTATGATTTATCTCATATTTTATGCTATATTTACTGATTAAATTGAAATTGATTTAAAAAAACTGTTTAAAACCCATAATACTATGGATTTACAAAATACAACCATTGCTGAATTAGTTTCTCAAGATTACCGAAAGGCCAGTGTCTTTAAGAAATATGGCATGGACTTTTGCTGTGGTGGTAAACGCCCCGTCGCCGAAGCCTGTGAGCGAAAAGATATTGATGTGGCTCAACTTGAAAAAGAGCTCCGCAACATCGAAACGCATGAAGCTGCCCCGACCGAACATTTCCAGGATTGGGACATCGACTTTATGGTAGACTACATCGTTCAAAATCATCATAGGTACACAAAACGCAAGTTACCTGAGTTGGAAGAATATGCTCAAAAGGTGGCCAAAGTGCACGGAGAGGCGAACCCAGAAACTAAAGAAGTGAATGAAATTGTGCAACAGATGAAGATTGATTTGCAAATGCACATGCAAAAAGAGGAGCAAATACTCTTTCCCGTCGTTAAAAAATTAGTAGAAGCCGATGAGGCCAATTTACGTTCCGAAGCGTTACAAATAGAAAATATCGACCAACCCATTCAAATGATGGAACAAGAACATGATGATGCCGGCGAAGCGTTGCATCGGCTACGAGATATCACACAAGGGTTTGAACCGCCTTCCCACGCTTGTAATACTTACCGGGTTTTGTATGCACAATTGAAGGACTTTGAAGCTGATATGCACAAACATATCCATTTGGAAAACAACTTACTTTTCCCTCAAGCACTGGAATTGAAAGAAGAATTTTTAGAGAAAGAAGAGGCATAAAATAAAAGCTGACCGATTA
>CAZIGO010000087.1:2693-4585 GCA_964538595.1 uncultured Chitinophagales bacterium
GACTTTTGAGCGACGGATCAACCGATTTGTGGTCCAATGTAAGTTAGGGGATCATCAAACTTTTCAAGCCCATTTACCGAATCCTGGCCGTTTATGGGAATTGTTATTACCCGGCTCAACGGTCTATTACCGGCGAAATAAAAACAGCAAGTACGGTTACCAGGTGATGGGAGTTGAGCGAATGGGGACCCCTGTCATGCTTCATACCCACCGTACCAACCAAGTAGTCCGTCGACTTATTAACCAGCGCAAAGTTCCCGGGTTAACGGATTGGCAAGTATTGAAAACGGAACCGGAATTAGCCGAAGGCCGATCGGACCTTCTGTTGCAGAGAGGATCGCAACACATGTATTTAGAGATCAAGACGGTAACCCTGTTTCATCACAACTTCGCTCTTTTCCCCGATGCTGTCACCAAGCGAGGCCGGCGTCACTTGGAAGAACTGGCTAATTTAAAAAATTCCGATGCAGAAGGAGGTGTCTTGTTTGTGGTCCAGTATCCGGAGGTCCAATATTTCTTACCCGAATACCATGTCGATCCGGCCTTTAGTACTACATTGCAATCCGTCAAGGATGATATTTGGATACAGGCCATCAGTATTGGTTGGGATAAGGAGCTCAACCTGCAACAACTTCCTTCAACTCCGTTAACGATCCCTTGGCATATACTGGAAAAAGAGCATCAAAACCGGGGAACGTATATGACCCTGTTATACAATTCCGAGCCGCAAAAGATCCCTGTTGGCCAAAAGGGAAAATACTATTTTCAGGAAGGCTATTACGTCTATGTCGGCAGTGGACAAAATACACTACAAAAGCGGATGAACCGTCATCGCCGGACCCGCAAAAATTGTCACTGGCATATCGATTATTTAAGAAATCATACCCAATGGTTACATAATATACCCATTCGCTCCCCCGAACGGTTGGAATGTCAACTGGCTCAATCCATTAAACAAATTGCCGATACTTCTATTGAAGGATTTGGCGCTTCCGATTGTTCCTGCAAAAGCCATCTTTTTCATTTTGAGCAATACCCGGTCCATCAGCCCGAATTTATCAATACTTTATTGGATTACCGGGTAAAACGACTACAACAACTCCTATGAGGGATATTCATTAATATCATCTTTTTTTTATTCACATCCGAAGTAGAGTTGTGAATTATTTTATTAATCAATTTATTGGGAAACGAAAATTATAGTATTATATTTGTTAACTAATTATGGCTAATTATTGAATTAATAATTTAAGTAAATTAATAATTATAGCATAAGAGGTCAGAAATACAAATTACTACTTTTTCTTTCATTGCAACTAATTCTATAGAATGCATCAATATACTAGTTTATTCCGCTCCTTTTCTACAAGTAGATTTTTATCCCTGCTTATTATATTTATGGTGTTCTCATCATCTCATTCTTTATTCGGTCAATCTTGTGATACCGTATCTCGTGTTCATCCTATTAAAATTTATAAAGACTCCACCCAATTAAAATGGTTTTCCCATAGCGGAGGAAGTGAATGGCAACTACAATATGATACCGCTAATTTTCTTTTAGGGGAGGGTAGAGAAGCGGTAGCTAATGACACTTTTTATACATTAACGAATGTTAATAAAGATACCCTCTATGATGTATATGTTCGAGAGATTTGTGGAGCAGGAGATACGAGTAAATGGACCGGCCCTTATACCTGGGCTATGCCACTATCGCCTCCTTCTCCTTGCCAAATGGATATACAAGTTAAAACTAATAGTTGTTCCATCGGTGATGCTACTGTCATACCGTTGGAGGTGACGGGCATACCGGCTGATTCGTTGGGCACGGATGCGATACTAGATAATGTTGATTTGGTGATCGGGACGGATGGGTGGGGTGCTATTAGTAAGTT
>CAZIGO010000087.1:4685-6931 GCA_964538595.1 uncultured Chitinophagales bacterium
GGGTTGAACAGTACGAGTGCTTATGATGTCTATGTACGGGGAATGTGTGGGGGAAGTGATACGAGTGATTGGGTAGGACCGTATACGGTGTATCCGACCCCGACTTCATGTAGTATTAGTGATACCACGGAGTTTGAGACATGCAAAGGCGGAGGCGTACAAGTTATTCCGATGCGGGTGACGGGCATACCGGCTGATTCGTTGGGCACGGATGCGATAGTAGATAATGTTGATTTGGTGATCGGGACGGATGGGTGGGGTGCTATTAGTAAGTTGAAGGTATCGTTGATCTCACCCAGTGGCCAGGAGGCGCTGTTGTCCTCTTTTAACGGCTGTTGTCGACATGAGTACGGGGAGTCGTCGGATTGTCCCAGTAAGGTGGCGCGGTTCAGCGATAAGGCCGATGGAGATGTGACGGCGGTAGATGATATTACCGGTAGTTTTCAGCCGGAGAGTTCATTGACGAAGTTGTATGATAATACGAACCCGAACGGGATATGGAAGGTAAAGGTGTGTAATAAGTCTACCTCCGATTTTGGGATATTCCAGTATGCCCATATCGATATTCGTACCTGTGAAAGGGCCTATGACTTATCTACTACTATATTGAACAAAGATAGTTCGTTATTAACCTGGTTTACTTCTACTGAAGGGCTTTCCTATCAGGTAGAGTACGATACAGCAGGGTTTGAACCCGGGAAAGGGAGATACAGCTTTTTTACGAGTGATACTTCTTATATACTGGATACGTCGTTAGTGCCAGGGAAAAATTATGATGCCTATGTACGGAAAATTTGCTCTTATAAGGATACCAGTGAATGGAGTAACCCCCATCGCTTTTACGTGCCCGCTGATTGCCCGGAGGATATGGATAGTCTTATTTCAGTGAATAATTTACCCTTTACGGACAGCAGCCGTTCTACTTGTGGGGTGAGAGATCAACTCCATTATAATAATACAATCGATTGCGGAGATTCCGCTTATTTACAAACAGAAGACGAGGTATTTGTATTTTCCCCCTATTCAGCAGGAGAGCATATTGTCCAGCTTTTCAACACCTCAAGTGGCGGATCGGGTTTATATTTGTATAAAGGGTGTCCGTTCCGGGAAAGTAAAGGCCAATGTGTAGCGACGAAAACGACTTCTAATGGAGATGATAGTCTTCACGCCTCCCTATACCCGGATACGACCTATTACCTTGTTATTAGCAATAGCAATAATTGTTTTGACTATGGGCTTCAAATTACTCCCCAACAAAAGTGCCCCTATAACGGGCCGGATTCGGTCACTAATACGACAGTGTGTTATAAAGATCCTATAGACTCCCTGCGGGTGATGCCCGATACTTTACCGACTTATTGGTATGCTAATCAATCCATGACTGATTTACTTGATTCAGGCCCCGCATATTTACCGGGTCAACGGCAATCGAGATACTTATATGTGACGCAAGGCGATACTTGTGAAAGCCCTCCTCACGAGGTTCATTTTAGAGTTCACAAGAAACCCGTTATTACGCCGCTGAATGGAAGTGATCGTCTGGCCGAATCCAATGTACAATATGCTAATAAAGTAATCGATTACAGCACGCATTTATCTGGCGGCTCCCCGGGGGAATGCTTAGGAAGTCATCAGCAAAAGGGAAGTTGGGAGCCGGATTATACGGATAATAAAAGAGATTTTATAGAATTAGGGTTTGACAGTGCTGTGGCCGCCAATAAATTAACATTTTTTGATAAATACCATCCGGGGGCTATTGATAGTATATATGTTTACAATTCCAATAGTGATCAATGGGAGCAGGTGTGGAGTGGTATAGCTGAAGATATTTCTGGGCTCAATGAACGAACTTTTTCCGTTAATTTTTCTCAAATTTCTTATAAGGTTTCAAAAATACGGGTTGCCCTGGATCCCACTAAAAACTATGGCTTAGGAGCCGTAGCATTATATCAAAGTCATTCCCAAATATGTTTATATGATTCTGCCACCCTAACAGTGAATGATCCGCGCGGGAATTTTTCCTGGAGTAATGGTGATAGTACTCCTGTTGCGCAGGTTAATCCTTCCGATACGACAATGTATGATGTACAAGTAGATAAAGGCAATGCTTGTATTGTTTCGGATAGTCTAGAGCTGGCCGTCTTGCCTCCTCTTCAACCGGATACTTTTTCCCAGTTGTTACCCAGCGACAGCGCTTCGGGACTTGAGCTGCCCTTGACTTTTTCTTGGGAGCCGGTAGAAGGAGC
>CAZIGO010000087.1:6941-8391 GCA_964538595.1 uncultured Chitinophagales bacterium
CTTATTACAGTTTATATGTTTGGCCTGACTCAGTGGGGAGCCGGCCTTCCACACCTGTTGTCCATCGCACAAAAGCTATACAGGTCAAGTTGGATGAAAATGATCTAAATTATGCCACCCAATATCATTGGCAGTTAGTGGCCCATCATAAATCGTGTGGTCGCCGAACGAGTTCCAAACAGACCTTTACCACTCGCGCTCTGCCGGATCTCGTCGTCAAGAATGTCCAAGTGAATCCTTCTGCGGTTATCGGCAACAAAATAAAAGTAAGCTGGGAAGTACATAACGAAGGAAGTGCTCCAACCCAAGGGCAGACCTGGACGGAAAGTATATTCCTTTCCTTTGATACCTCGCAATCCATCGATGGAACGAAGTGGTTATCAGACGGATTGCAACACTTGAACTGGTTAAAAAATGTACCGAACCAGCGATATTTATATCCCGGTGAGAGTTATAAGACCTCCACAGAGATCACCGTACCCAAGTGGTACTGGCCGGGGACAATAAAGAATTTAGCGGTAGGCGATTTTGAAATTGTAGTCACTGCCAATTATGCCTCCTATGTTACTTTTAAAGAGAAATGTTATCAAGAGAAACACCCGGTTGCAGAATGCCGGCACCCCCTTCGTGAAGAGAAAATAGATAATAATAACGGGACCCACTATATGCAAATAAGCAAACCGGACTTGCCCGATTTAAAGGCCGATTCAATTGCTTCCCCTTCTTCTGCCTTTACCGGTGATACAATAAATATTCGTTATACCGTTAAAAATGTGGGTCAAGATTATGCTATACCACCTTGGGAAAACCGTATAAAGGCCGGCCATATTAATAGTTGGACATGGGTAAATCCTTGTCCCTCTTGTGTCCCTTATAAGGTGGATGTAAAAGTTCCCTTAACGGAAGCCACTTGGCAAGACAGAGTTTACCTCTCTCAAAATCCTGATGCTATTGATACATCGGCCCGACTATTAAAGAAATTCCCTGCCCAATTACGAACCAATCGTTTTGCCCGGAAAGATTCATTGGAGGATGTCAATATTAAAGGGACTATCGGACATCCGGAGCTAAAAATAGAAGCAAATAATAAAGGGAATGAACGAGAAGCTAAAGAATGGAGGGATAAACATTGGTCGTCGGTGCCTACTAATTTGGCCGTTGATAGTTCTTATACCCGTTTAATGACGGTTGAAGTCCCCGGCTGTATTGATAGTACCTATTATATACATGTACTAACGGAGAGTGGGGAAGTAATATGGGACGATAACCGAAAGAATAATCTAAACAGTGGTAGTGGTATTAGTATAACCGCTTCTCCGCCGGCCGATTTAGCGGTCACTAATATTGCAGCTCCTGACTCAGGCTACTCCGGTCAAGATTGGACCGTCCAATATACGGTTAAAAATAAAGGGGCTGGTGCGACTAATGATTATACCTGGACCGATCGGTT
>CAZIGO010000087.1:8401-9245 GCA_964538595.1 uncultured Chitinophagales bacterium
TTATATATATCAAAAATTGACACGTTTTTACGAGATAGTGCTTTGGCCCTCTCGAGTATTATTCCACGCGACTCATTTGCTTTATCTGCCGGCGACAGTTATACCCGAACGTTTGAAGCTACTTTACCCAAAGGTATAGAAGGGCATTACTACACGTATGTCGTTACTGATGCCTATAAAAGTCAGTGTCAATTTTCAGCTAATAATATACGCCGCAGTGATTCCAGTCAATATATCAAATTGACGCCGCCGCCGGACTTAGTAGTAGAAGATATTGAGGCCGCTGATACAATAAGGGCAGCCACTACCGGAAATATTACTTACACTTTATTAAACCAAGGTACAGGACAAACGAGCCCTGTTTGGACCGATAGCTTGTCATTAGCCAATCAACCCTTATTGACCAATGTTCAAAGTGATTCATTAGCACCTGGCGACACCTTAAAAAGTACGAATGAATTTCAAATACCTGTTCAACTTGAGGGAGATGTTCGTTGGCAAATAAAAACCAATGCTGATGCCGGTATATATGAACATACCGGTGATACAAATAATATAAAAACAGTCCCTGTTTATATAAGAACCCCGAAATCTGCTGACCTTAGCATAGCCCAACTATCGATCCCCGATACAGTATTTTCAGGGCAAAATGTGGCTATTGACTATACGTTGGTCAATAAGGGCGAAGGTCCGATCATTTTTAATACAACCGATTGGTACCATGCGCTTTACATTTCTGCCAGTATTCCTTTTGCGGATGATGATACATCGAGGATTAAGACGGTTCGGTCTTCCGATACCTTAGCCGCATATGATACTATAGCCATTCAAAAGCAAGTGCAAA
>CAZIGO010000088.1:0-9231 GCA_964538595.1 uncultured Chitinophagales bacterium
GAAAACGTATATGGTATTGTAGGCATGGGAAAGGCTTTGGAGTTACGCTATAATAATCTGAAGGAAGAATCGGAACATATTCAATCCATCAAAGATTATATGATTGATACTCTCGAATCGACCCTTCCTGAAGTCCAATTCAATGGTGATGCCAAAGGGGATAGTTTATATACCGTGTTAAATGTATCCTTTCCTCCTCATGATTCGGGTGATATGTTTTTATTTAATTTAGACATGGAAGGGATAGCTGCTTCCGCCGGTAGTGCTTGCAGTTCCGGGGCCAATGCTGGTTCGCATGTACTTAATGCACTAGAAGTTGACCCAGCGCGTCCTTCCCTTCGTTTCTCCTTTTCTCAGTATAATACTAAAAAAGAGATCGACTTTGTGGTCGATAAGATCCGCGAAATGTATAAAAGTGAAGTGACGGCCTAGTCTCGTAAGGATAATAAGAACTTCAACGTATCAACGTTATCAGCATACTGCCACAATTCCGGATATTGGGCTTTGCCGAAAGAAGGAGTTTGACAATCATCCGGTAATACTTCGGCTACCTCAGAGGCTGGAGTGGCAATACATTGTATATCCTCTTCTTGCTTTTTGACTCGCTCCTTAACCTCCGATAGCTCAGAATAGGTTTCATAGTGGACCATCGCCAAGGGAGAGATGATCGTAGATTTCTGCTGTAACATCACAAAGTCAGTGGGAATATGGGAAATTTCATTCATTAACAACAGGGTCCGATTATAATCATAATTATTTTTGTACTTACTGTTATCCATCACATAAGTAAATTCTTCCCAAGCTTCTAACAATTCGTCAAAGTCATAATTTTCCGGCACAAAAAGCTTTGAGACATTGCGACATCCCAAACCAAAATGCAAGAAAACGTCCCGTCCCAATTTTTTTAGTTGTTTAAAGGACTCTTCACCGGTCACTACTCCTACGCCCCCTCGATTGGTGCGAATTATATTAGGATAATCACCGAAGTAGTAATCGAAATAGCGAGAAGTATTATTGCTGCCTGTAGCAATAACGGCATTAAAATCATAAAGGTGCTCCGGAAATTCAATCATTTTATCCAGGGCGGGAACTTCATTTACTAAATATTGCGCTAAAAAAGGAAGTAACTTTTCATCTTTGGATGATAATTTTACCACCGCCTCATGTCCGGCCATAATAACGGATAAAAAATCATGAAAACCAACTAACGGTATATTACCAGCCATAATAATACCGACCCGATGACTCTTCATCCTGTTGTTGTAGATTGTAAGGGGCTAACCATTGGTGTATCTTTTTTTTAGTTAGCACATTTCCCCAAGCATGCAAAGCTTCTCGGATATGATAAGGGATGAACCAACGGTTGTCTTCATGGGCCTTTCGAATAATTTTTTCCAAATATTGATCACCACCTTCTCTTAAATATTGTCCCAAAGCAACAAAAGCTGCTATCCTGTTATCAAGTGTAACCGGTGTCTTTTTTGCTGGTTTTGAAGTCGGCATAATTAATGTTTCAAAGAAATAATTCTTATTTTTGTCGTTCAAGAAACAAAGTTAGCCAAAATTACATTGTTTCGGTAACCGTATGATTGTAAACCAAAACCCCTTTATTTATGGCTATCATGATCACTGATGAATGCATCAACTGTGGCGCTTGTGAACCCGAATGCCCGAATACAGCCATTTATGAGGGAGGAGTGGAATGGACTATGAATGACGGGACCTCTATCACAGGAGAGGTAGAATTGATGACAGGCGAAAAGATTGATGCTGAAGAGCCCCAAGAGCCTTTATCTGATGAATTTTATTATATCGTCCCTGATAAATGCACGGAGTGCCAAGGATTCCATGAAGAACCGCAATGTGCTGCTGTTTGCCCGGTTGATTGTTGTATTCCCGACCCGGATTTTGAAGAAACAGAAGAGGAACTACTATCTAAGAAGGAACGGAACCACCTTGAATAGTCCAACAAATTTAGTGTAACTGCTTCTTTTATTCCTTATCAGAAGAGCGTCCGCTATATACTCTTCTGGACAATACTCTATTCGCGTTCTCTTCTATCCCTTATTCTATTTTCCGGTGCGACGAGCATTATAATAACGACCAATAAAAAAGGATATACTTGCGCTTTGTAGCGCATTATCGTTCCAACATTATTTACCGTCAACCCGATCAATAAAAGGAAAGAAATACCAAAGCATAAGCTAAAGCCCAATATATTAGAAGTCTGCTCATACCTCCTGCCCTGCTTTATTAAGGACCACAACGCCGCTACTGCTAAAAGCAGGAATACATAATTTTCAATACCGGCTGTAATGGATAACATTGTATTCATAGTAAGGGGGAAAGGACGAATCAAAGTGTTAACCAAAGCTTGCGGTATATGCACAATGACACTATACAAAGTAGCCTGCATCGGCTCCATATTAAAGCTGGTCTCCCCTGATAATTGTTGGAAAGCCCGTCGCTTCTGGACCAATACCTCAAAAATATCAACCGAACCTATTAGCTGTAATCCCACATATAACAATACTACCACCCCACCATATATACCAATATATTTAACGGCAGTATGTCGGGGGTGAATATCATTCCATACGAAACCTACGAGAGCGGGCAATAATAACACAATGACATAACCTCGCAAAAAGAAAATGACCACGATACTGATAAGCAATACGAATAACTGCGCGGCGGAACGCTTATTTCTAAGTAACATAAAAAACTGATATAACACACCCCCTAGGCCGGCTAAAATCAACTGTTCTTTATGTAATCCACTACCCCAAAACAGGACAGAAGGGAACAAAAAGACAGCTCCTGCTAAAATATATTTTTGTTCGCGAACATTGCGATAGAAAAATTCGAACAAAGCGGTTTGTCCCAATAAACCGATAAAGCAAGTAATAATCATATGTCCCCATACATTGCCCATTGTAAAAAAGCGCAAAATTGTATTATACCTGATCATGGTATAATCCCCCCAAACCGTCCAATATCCCATTCGATCGAATAAGGGATGGATATCTGCTGGTATAGGAAATCCCGGGCACCAAACAAACATTCGCAGGAAAGCCCGGGGTTGGGTCCAAGCTATTTGATAAAGTGCCCCACTGTCCCTGAAATAATTAAAGATATCAACGTTTTCAGGGCCAAGGACATACTTATACAGGGCCACATACACAGTACCGGCTAACACTTTTGCTGCAAATAACCCGGTCAATACTTTCTTACTCAAGTGGGAAAAACGGAACCAGCGGGTATTAAGGATAAGGGCGCTGAATAAGATGAGATAGACAAACGGAATAATAAAATATAACACTGACATGGTTCTTGACTAATGTGGGAAAATTGTGTGAGAAATAACCAAAAATCCGGGGGTAATTTTTTAAATTGGTTCGTTATTGATAAAATTTATTCTACGCTTATGAGCAGTAAAACTTCTACAAAGGAAGTAAATGCCACCGTTGCTGAAGAACTGGGATTAACAAAGGGGGAGTACCAACGAATACAAAAGCTCTTAGGCCGGTCTCCTAATTTTACGGAGTTAAGTCTGTTCTCAGTTATGTGGTCGGAACATTGTTGTTATAAAAACTCTATTCATTTATTAAAGACTTTGCCGGCAGATGGTCCTCAACTCGTAGCCGGCGCTGGTGAAGAGAATGCTGGTCTTGTTGATATCGGAGATAACCAGGTTTGCGCTTTTAAAGTAGAATCTCATAATCATCCATCTGCCATTGAACCGTACCAAGGGGCAGCGACGGGTGTGGGGGGTATACATCGTGATATATTCACATTAGGAGCCCGCCCCATTGCAGCTCTTAACTCTCTCCGGTTTGGAACGTTGGATCGTGCCCGGTCTCGTTGGCATCTGAAAGGGGTGGTCCGGGGGATCGGCGATTATGGTAATTCGTTTGGTGTACCGACTGTCGGCGGTGAACTATACTTTGATTCAGCATACAATAACAACCCGCTGGTCAATGCAATGTCAGTAGGTATTACAGAAAAGGACAACACGGTCTCTGCTATAGCTTATGGTGTGGGCAACCCCGTATACATCGTCGGGGCCGCGACCGGTAAGGATGGTATCCACGGCGCTTCTTTTGCTTCTGAGGATATTACGGAAGAGTCTGAAGAAAATCTGCCGGCGGTTCAAGTGGGTGATCCTTTTGAAGAAAAACTCTTATTAGAAGCTACCCTGGAAGCCAAAGAGCAAGGCCTTATTGTGGGTATGCAAGATATGGGAGCAGCGGGGATAGGGTGTTCTACCTCTGAAATGGCAGAAGAAGGGAATTGCGGAATGATTATTCATCTCGACCAGGTTCCTACCCGCCAACCCAATATGAAACCTTTTGAGCTGCTCGTTTCCGAGTCACAGGAACGCATGCTCGTAGTTGCTCCAAAAGGGAAAGAAGAAGCACTGGAGGAAATTTTTGAGAAATGGGATCTTGAATGTGCTATCATCGGTGAAGTGACCGAAGAGGAACGCCTAAAATATTATATGAATGAGGAGCTTGTCGCTGACATAGCCCCTCGCCATTTAGTATTGGGCGGCGATGCCCCCATTTATCATCGAAAGGGGAAACCGCCGGATTATGTAGCCACCATAGAAGATTTCGACCCGAACACGATAGCTGTACCCGATGACTTACAAGCTGTTGCCGAGCAGCTAATCGGAAATCCTAACTTAGCCGATCCTCAATACGTGACGGAGCAATATGATTCCATGGTCCAGACGAATAACATGTCCACCAATGCTCCCTCCGATGCGGCTGTTCTTCGCATAAAACATACTGATAAAGCGTTAGCCGTTACCACCGACTGTAACGCTCATTACATTTTTGCCGCTCCCCAAAAGGGAGCCGCTATTGCTGTAGCTGAGGCAGCTCGCAATATTGTTTGTTCCGGTGGTGACCCATTAGCTATTACAGATTGTTTAAATTTCGGTAACCCGCTCAATCCCGGCGTTTATTGGCAATTTGAAGGGACCATTGCCGGGTTACGGGAAGCGTGCAAATCATTTAACACTCCCGTGACAGGAGGTAACGTGAGCTTTTATAACCAATCAGCAGATGGAGGACCTGTCCTCCCCACACCGGTCATTGGTATGGTGGGGCTCGTTGAAGATACCAGCCATCATATGTCACTTGATTTTAAAGAAGAGGGCGATCTCATTTATTTATTGGGTCAGCCGACCAATGATATTAACAGTTCTCAATATTTGATACAATATCAAGGTATCCGCTACTCACCAGCTCCCGAATTTGATTTGAGGGCTGAACGGCAATTACAGAAACTGATGTTATCCTTAATCCGAAAGAAATTGGTCGTATCAGCCCATGATGTGTCAGAAGGGGGGTTATTTATTAACTTAGTGGAATCCGGGATTCCCCGGCAAAAAGGGTTTGCTATCACCACATCAGCTGATATTAGAAAAGATGCTTTCTTGTTTGGTGAAGGACAAGGACGTATTGTAGTAACTATTAAACCGGAACAACAAACAGCTTTTGAGCACCACCTCGCTTCATTCGACTATCCTTTTACACTTATTGGAGAAGTCTTACCCAACAATATTCATGTGGACCATACTTCTTTTGGCACGATCAACCGTTTTTCAAAAATAAAGGAAGCGGCACTTGAAAAGAAACTGAACGAAACCACTACCTCCTAAACTTTGTTTATTTAGTTTGGTAAAAGCCGGATCTTTCCTCTTTCATTTTTTGACCGTGTACTAAGTTGATAAATATAAAGACCGGATGAATAGGAGGATAAGTTCACCTGATCCCGATATTGGCCAGGTCCATGAAATCCCAAAGAACATTTCAGCACCTCCACGCCGGTAATATCATAGATCTTTAAATACACTGGAGTAGCACTTGTTAAGTGATACTTAAAGGTAACAACTCCCGTTGAAGGATTAGGATAGACATTTTGTACTGAGCTTTTGTCAAATCGGGTATCTAATCCCGTTGCAGCTCCAACGGCAATATGCTGACAAATAGAATCAGTTCCACATAAGTTACTAACCCCCATACATACCTTATAATGTCCGCTAGAAGAGTAAGTATGTACCGGTTGAGTATCCGAACTATATGTACCGTCACCGAAAAACCAATGCCATTGGTTCGCCATTTGGGAACTATCTTTAAAATGGATAGTTAGAGAATCCGTAGTGTCAACAGTATAGGAATATCCTTGGGCCGTCGGATATGAAGAAGAGCAACCGTACTTTTTTACCGTACTCCCAAATCCGGCTCCTTTATCTTGATAAGCAGCATACAATTTATTGTTCGATGCAAAAAATACATTAATATAAGTAGCTTCTCCTCCTGAAATATTAGGATTACCTACGCTTACCCATTGAGTACCGTTAAAATATTTGACAGTCAAGCCATAACTGTTCGCACGATCTTGATAGGCCACATAAGGTAATCCGGATTGAGGAGAAAATGTAATATCCTGGTATAACGCCCGCGCTTCCGAAAAACTATCCCGGCCTACTGTCATCCATTTACTACCATTAAAACGCTTTACAGTGGTCGCTCCCCCATTACCCCGATCTTGATAAGCAAAATAGGGATCACCAATAGTTGGCGAAAACCCCAAACTACCGTACCAAGCTTCTCCTTTACTGAAAGTATCACGACCAACTGTCGTCCAACTACTCCCATCATACTTTTTAACAGTAGCTCCTCCTCCATTAGCATCATCCAGATAAGCTACATACGGATTACCGGTATTCGGATCAATTGCTATACTCTGATAAGCAGCACTACCGTCAGAAAAAGCACTATCCCCGACCGCTACCCATTTCGAACCATCAAATGTTTTTACAGTCGTTGCTCCCCCATTGAATTGATCCAAATAAGCTACATAGGGCTGGTTGTTGGTAGGTGAAAAATCCAAGCTGTTATACTTCGTTCCTCCCGATGAAAAACCAGTTACCCCCACCGTAACCCACTGGGTGCCATCATATCGTTTAACAGAAATCTTATTACTGTTTGCCCTATCTTGATACACGACATAAGGAGTATCTGTACTGGGCACAAATGATATATCTACAAATTTTACTGCCCCTGCTGAAAATGCTGTATTCCCAACAGTTACCCACTGTGTTCCATCATATCGCTTAACAGTAATAGCTGACCCATTAGCGTTATCCTGGTAAGCCACATAAGGTTGATCGGTCCCCGGAGATACAGCTAAATCGTGATAATAAGATTGTCCTGCAGAAAAACCCTTATTCCCTACAGTTGTCCAATTAGACTGTGTCCATCCCGTAATAAAACACAAGAGTAATACCCATAAACAAAAGAAGTTCCTACTATACATAATACTGAACTTTTATTTTTTTGAAATTTGTGTCGAAATTAGTAAAAAATATTAATTTATAAAACATTTTGATACTTAAATTTTATTATTTCTATTGTTGGTTATAACATAAAGTTTTAAAAAAAGGTTTTTAAGAGATCTATTTACAGCCGTCACAGGCAAATTGTATTTTAGGCGAAAAAATGACTATCCGAATATTAGTCTTTCTCTTTGCCTTAAGCAGTTGTACAACGACGGGGAGCGATTTCACAAAAAGCACCCCGTTTGAAAAGAGTGAAGGCAATGAATCAGCGACCTACTCGAAGACTATCCATTATTATAAGCAGCTTGATTCCGCATTTTCTCAGGTGCACCTTACTACCTATGGTAAAACCGATGTAGGGAAGCCCCTCCACTTGATAGTACTTTCCAATCATTCTTCTTTGCAAGCTACCAAAAATGATCAAGACCAACCGGTTGTATTGATCAACAATGGCATCCATCCCGGTGAGCCCTGTGGTATAGATGCCAGTATGATGTTAGCGCGCGATATCATGAATGATCACGCTTCCCTGCTAAAAAATTTAACCGTTCTCATCGTCCCTGTATACAATACCGGCGGAGCTCTCAACCGGGGGTGTTGCAGTCGAGCTAATCAAAATGGCCCGAAGCAATATGGTTTCCGGGGAAATGCCCGCAATCTCGACCTTAACCGGGACTTTATTAAGTGTGACTCCCGTAATGTTCGGGCCTTCTGTCGCCTGTTTCATGCCTGGGAACCGGCATTATTTATCGACACCCATACCTCCAATGGCGCTGACCACCAACAAGTGATGACATATATCGCCTCCCAAAAAGATAAACTGTTCCCCGCCCTAGCTGAATATCAACAAAACAACATGATCCCCACGCTACGGAAAGAGATGAAAAAAGAAGGCTTTCATTTGGTACCTTATGTTTATACTCGTAAGGATACACCTAAAAGCGGTCTCCAAGCCTATATGGAAACAGGGCGCTACTCCACCGGCTACGCCGCCCTCTTCAATACCATGGGGTTTGTAACAGAAACCCATATGCTCAAGCCCTATCAACAACGCGTACAAGCTACCTATGATTTCCTTTTCAATACCATCCAATATATATCTCATCACCCCGATACTCTACAACAATTAAAAGAGCAGGCCGACCATGCCGTCAAGAAAAAATCGACGTTTCCCGTCCGATGGTCACTTGATACGCAATCTTACACCCCTATCTTGTTCAACGGCTATGAAGCCGATTACAAAACAAGTACAGTAACGGGGCAACCTCGACTATTTTATGATCACCAATCTCCTTATCAAGACACTATACCTTATTATGACACGTACAAGCCCACGTACACTGCTTCACTACCCGAAGCGTATTTGATTCCCCAGGCTTGGCGAGAAGTCATAGAGTTACTAAAAATGAATCAAGTAAACATGCAACGTTTGCCCCATGATACCTCATTACGTACCGAGGTATATTATATAAAGGACTTTAATACCATTGAGGCTCCCTATGAAGGACATTACCTACATTACCAGACGGAAGTCAGAAGAGATACACAACAAATCGATTGCTACAAAGGCGACTATATCATACCCACCGATCAAACAAGGAATAAATTCCTGGCTACCGTTCTAGAGCCCGGTGCCCAAGACTCTTACTTTAACTGGAACTTTTTTGATGAAATTTTACAACAGAAAGAATATTTTTCCTCTTATGTATTTGACACCAAAGCGCAGCAAATATTAGCGCAAGACAGTGCTTTGCGTCGAAAATTTAAAACCAAGCAATTGCAAGACAGTGTTTTTAGGCAAAATCACCGGGCACAACTTCGATATATTTACCGCCATTCAAAATACTACGAAGATAGTCATCGTCGTTATCCTGTAT
>CAZIGO010000089.1:0-9224 GCA_964538595.1 uncultured Chitinophagales bacterium
GGTTTGTCCGGAGGCGTTGATTCGACAGTGAGTGCTCGTATGATTCAGCAAGCTGTTGGGGATCAATTGTATTGTATTTTCGTCGATACGGGTCTGTTGAGAAAAGGGGAGTTTCAACAAGTGTTACAGACCTATAAGAAAATGGGGTTAAATGTGGAAGGAGTTAATGCTCAGACCTCCTTTATTGATGCCTTAAAAGGCATATCTGATCCCGAAAAGAAACGAAAAATAATTGGAGAACAGTTTATCAAAACTTTTGAAAAGGAAGCCCGGCGTATAAAGGGAGTTAAGTGGTTAGGACAAGGAACTATTTATCCCGATGTGATCGAATCGGCCAGCGATAATTCTACGGAAGCTAAAACCATTAAATCGCATCATAATGTGGGGGGATTGCCGGAGCGTATGGAGTTAGATGTTGTTGAGCCTATCAATCATTTATTTAAAGATGAGGTACGAGAAGTAGGTAAAAAGCTGGGGGTTCCTCAAGAAATTATAAAGCGTCATCCTTTCCCTGGACCCGGCTTGGCCATTCGTATTTTGGGTACCGTTACTCTTCAAAAACTGGCATTATTGAAGAATGCTGATGCTATTTTTATCGATAAACTGCGTTCCGCGGGTTTGTACGATGAAGTTTGGCAGGCAGCAGCTATATTATTACCTGTTCAAACTGTTGGTGTGATGGGGGATGAGCGGACTTATGAAGCAGTGATCGCTCTGCGAGCTGTAAATTCAGTAGACGGTATGACGGCAGATTGGAGCGCTCTACCGGATGATTTTTTAGCTGATGTTTCTAATGAGATCATCAATTCATTAAAAGGAGTAAATCGTGTAGTCTATGATATTAGTTCTAAACCTCCGGCCACTATTGAATGGGAGTAGTATTAAGTGGTGGTTCAGTGTGATTTTGTTTGTCTCGATCTCCTGTTCTGCTTTAATGAATCCTGAAAAAAAAGGGACGACTCCATCAAAAACTACTCCCAAAGATACGACGCGTCGTAGTATTAAGTCAGTATTAAAAGATTTGCTAAAAAAAGAAACAGATACCCTTCATCAAAAAGATACGGTTTGGGTGGATAAAAAGTACAAAATAGCTCTTATCCTTCCTCTTCATCTTGATTCTTTAAAATTAGATAAAGAAGACAAAGAAATTTATCCTTCTTCCTTATTAGGATTAGAGTTTTATGAGGGCGTACGTATGGCTTTAGATACCCTGGAAAAACAAGGTCTCCGCGTTGATTTAAATGTTTTCGATTATCATAAAAGCAGTGATCGTTTAAAAAGAATACTTGAAAAACCTGCAATGAAAGAAATGGATTATATTGTGGGGCCTTTTTTCCCTTTTTATTTAGATTATGTGACAGCGTTTGGAAAAAAGCACAATATTCCGGTCATTTCCCCTTTGTCCCCCGATACTTCTGTAACTCATAATAATAGATATTTTACTATGCTTACCCCGTCCGTACGGGTACATACTCGTAAGACGGCGACTTATATCAATCATAATTACCCGCATGCCAATTTCTTATTAATTCATTCCGATTCCAGTAAGTTGTCTGCCGAAGAAAAAAGTTATAACAAATATTTTAAACGGTATTTCAAAAAATCAAAAGACACGGCTAAAACAGTGTTGAGTTTGGAAGAATATGCCCATTCCCAACCGACTGATAGTATGATGGCTCCCCTTTTTCTTCCAAAGGACACGAATATTGTTTTCCTCTCCTCTCTTGATCAATCATATGTGTATTATCTTTTTTCACAGCTTAACAGATTACAACAGGATTCTAATTATACTATAAAGGTGTTTGGACCACCACGATGGAAAAATTTTACGTCCATCGATATTAAATATTGTCGAAATTTAGATGTTCACTTTACCAGTAGTTATTGGTTGATGCCCCACACTTCTCCTACTAAAGCGTTTGATCAAGATTATAGAGATAAATATTATACAGAACCTTCTCGCTTTGTATACCAAGGCTATGATATTTTTGCATTTATTGGTAAAATTTGTTTAAATTATGGTAGTTATTATGAATATGGTTTTAAGAACTTGAAAAAGGATGGGCTGTCGATGCGTTTTAAAGTGACACCGGTAGTCAATCAGGATTCCATAGAACGCTACGAAAATCAAAAAGTTTACTTCCTTCACTTTGATCGATCCGGAGTCAAACCTTTCAAGCATTGAGAAAGCGTATAAGTTATGAGAAATTGTTTGTGTTGTTGGTGGGCTTTGTTAATGATCCTCCTGTTCCCGGCATGGGGGTTTAGTCAGAAAAATATTTCATTACAATCCCAAAAAACATATTCTACTGCCCTCAATGATATTTGGGGCTATACGGATACCGCTGGGAATGAGTATGCACTTGTGGGATTAAATAATGGGGTGTCTGTTGTAGATATCTCTACTCCTACTTCGCCAGTTGAAGTGGCTCGCACCAAAGGACCCACTACCACTTGGCGCGATATCAAAACGTGGGATAAGCATGCCTATGTTATAAACGAGGCAGACAGTGGCCTTTTAATTATTGATCTCTCTCATTTGCCGGATAGTGTTACTACTAGGCGGTGGAGTGAACACGGTTATACTACTGCCCATAACATTTTTATCGATGAGAACGGTTACGGTTATGTGATGGGAGCCAATGATACTCTAAGTAAGGCTGGAGCTTTGATATTAAATCTTTCGAATCCCAAAAATCCAGCAAAAGTAGGTAGTTACACTCAGGCTTATGTACATGATGGTTATGTGAGGGGGGATACGATGTTAACAGGCGAGATCTATAAAGGATGGTTTGCGGTAGTGGATATCTCAAATAAATCCAATCCTCAAGTACTGGCTAATCACTCGACTCCCCATAATTACACCCATAATATTTGGCCCTCCTCTGATGGAACACACGTTTTTACTACTGACGAGAAAAGTGATGCGTTTGTGGCAAGTTATAATGTAGAAGATTTAGATAATATAAAAGAAGTGGATCGCTATCGGTCTTCTCATAGTGATGGCTCAATTCCTCATAATACATTTAACCACAACGATTTTTTAGTAACCTCTTACTATGCAGATGGGATTACAATAGTCGATGCTCATCGACCTTCATTGTTAGTGGAAGTCGGTTATTATGATACTTCACCGAGCTATTCAGGCGATGTATTTAAAGGATGTTGGGGAGTATATCCATACTTACCTTCGGGTAATATTATTGCTTCTGATCGTCAAGAAGGACTTTACGTGTTAAAGCCGGATTATCAAAGAGCTTGCTATTTACAAGGAACGGTAATTGATTCTTTAGCGGGGGATACTCTTTCACAAGTGGAAGTTCGTCTCCCTGCCCGGAATGATACGGTGGTAACGAATAGTACAGGGTATTACCAAATGGGAGTCCCTGATTCCGGAAAGTATAAAGTGGAGTTCGCCCACAAAGGGTATCAAGATAGAACTGTTGAAGTCCTTTTGGATAACGGCAATACTACTGTAAAAAATGTTCAACTTTTACCTAATCCCTTTAATGACACAGGACAAGTGGTCAATGCAACTACTAACAACGGAATAGCTCAAGCTTCTGTTATTGCTTATAATGCGGATTCTACATTTTATACATCAACGGATACGACCGGTCGATTTGTGATAGATTCTATTTATGCTGATACGTTTTCGGTTATTGCTGGCAAATGGAGTTTTATAAGTGGGGGGAAAGAAAATATAAAGGTGGATGGAAAAAATAACGAACAAACTTTAAGATTGTCTCGGGGTATATATGATGATTTTACTTTCGATTTTAACTGGGATACGTTTGCTACAGCTACGGAGGGGCAATGGATAAGAGCCAACCCTGACTCTACAGCTCGTAATGATACACTGTTTAATCCCGGCAACGATGTGAGTACTGATTTTTATAATAAAGCCTTTGTTACCGGTAACAAAAAAGGAGCCGCCCCAGCAGAAAATGACGTGGATAGTGGTTTCGCTCATTTAATCTCCCCCTCCTTCGATATGCAAGGGCAGGATGCGATTAACATTCGTTTTTACTCTTGGTTTCAAAAGGCTCAGCAAAGTGAGGATGCGATGAGCGTTTATATTTATAATGATCAAGATACGATACTTTTAGATCGATATGTTAATGGCGTTTCGCAGTGGCAACAACAGTATTATCAAATAACTAAAAATGAGTTAAGTTTTACGGATTCTTTGCGGTTGCATTTTACTATTAGTGATACTGGACAACAAGAGGTAGTGGAAGGGGGAATAGATGCTTTACGCGTGAAAGGGACCACTATAAATAAAGGAGGACATCCCGATTCTAACTTGTCTGTATTGGATCAAAAGAATTACTCTCCTTCCTTAAATGACATTTGGGGATATACCGATAGTAGTGGCAATAAATATGCGATAGTGGGCCTTAAAACAGGAGTGTCTATTGTAGATATAACAGATTCCACCCAAATACAAGAGGTGGCTTTTATTAAAGGGCCCTCTTCTATATGGCGGGATATAAAAACCTGGCAACATTATGCTTATGTGATTAATGAAAAAGATAGTGGAGCCTTAATAATAGATTTGTCGGGATTGCCCGGGGATATTTCCTATAAGCGTTGTGGGACTTTTACCGCGCACAATTTGTTTATAGATGAAAAAGGCTATGCCTATATCTTTGGCTATAATGGTACAGGGGGCGCTCTTATTGCTGATCTAGCAGCTGATCCGATGAATCCCCCTATGGTCGGTCAGTATAATGAGAATTATGTGCATGATGGCTATGTCCGGGGAGATACACTTTGGACAGCGGAAATCAATGCCGGTCAATTTGCGGCTATTGATGTTTCAGATAAAAGTTCACCGGAAGTATTAGCTACCCATTCCACCCCTCATGCTTACGCTCATAATGTATGGCTTAGTGATAATGGCAAATATTTGTTTACAACGGATGAGAAAGAGGGCGCTTACTTTACGGCGTATGATGTTTCTGACCTCAATAATATCCAAGAAGTTGATCGTTATCAAACACAACGAAATACGCAAGTGATTCCTCACAATGTTTTAGAGAAAGATAAATTTTTAATCAATTCCTATTATACGGAAGGAGTGACAGTTGTCGATGCGCTCTATCCGGGCCATTTAGTGGAGGTGGGGCATTTTGATACTTCACCTGCTTATTCTGGCGGGGGATTTAATGGCTGTTGGGGAGTATACCCTTTTGAAAACTCTAATATTATCGTTGCTTCTGACATTGAGGAAGGATTATATGTGTTGTCGTCGAACTACACTCGTGCTGCGCGTTTGCAGGGAACTATTACCGACTCGGCTACACTGACGGGGGTTGATAGTGTTAAAGTGGAACTACAAGACACTGTATTACAGAAAACATGGGCCACGGCCTATACCAATGAACAGGGCGAGTTTCAATTAGGGCTTATAGACTCGGGCTATTTCAATGTCCGGCTCAGTGGTGCGGGTTGTGATACCTCAGTAAATAAAAAAGTATATCTGCAGCAAGGGAGTATTACCGTTTTAGCAGATACGTTGGTCGGTTGTCAAACAAATAAGCGGCAGCGAACCGTAGAAAACGCTGTCTCTAACCCTGAATCCTCCTTGTTACACGGTGTATTACCAATAGAAACTTCTTCCCCGAGGGCTGTTACTAATATTACGTCGCGTCGACGATTATGTCAGGTGACTGGTCGTACTGATAAAAAAGAAAAGTCTACAAGAAACCGGCTGTGGGCCAATCCTTCTGTGTTTACCTATCAAACCCAAATACATTTGAAAGTAGGTGCCTTACAGGCTCCTCAAGGTCATAAGTTGATTATTTATAATAAACGGGGACAGACAGTTCGAGAAATCAACTTGTCCACTGTGCCACAGATAGTGGAGATAGGCCCCTCCCTCTCTACCGGTCTTTATTTTGTCAACTGGCGTACGCCGTCTTTTCAGAAAACTATTAAAATAGTGAAAATTAAATCCCCGTAGTTTGATAAGTATAATCATTCGTTTTCACTCAAACAGAGCGAAGTAATAACTATAAATGGGAGTTGACAAGTTTCCCCTCTAGGAGGAGTATAGCTCCTTTATGTAATCCCGCCATGCAGTTAAAGCAGATTTAAAATCAGGAGGCAATGGACTTTTAAAAGTGACAGGACTTTTGTTGTTTGGATGTTTAAAGGTAATACTATGAGCATGAAGCGCTTGGCGGGGGAGTAGCTTAAAACAGCTTTTCATAAATTGTTGATAAGATTGTTGAGTGTTACCTCGTAATATTTTATTTCCCCCATACGTGCTATCATTAAAGATGGGATGATTTATATGTTTGCAATGAACCCTTATTTGGTGGGTACGGCCCGTGGTAGGGTAACAGGCGAGGAGAGTAACAAAACCCAGCCGTTCTAAAACTTCAAATTTCGTTGAGGCGGGTTTGCCTCCTTTTTTCTTGTCTTTTACGGTCATCTTTTTACGATGTTTAGGATGCCGCCCGATTGCTCCTTTTACTACTCCAGTGTCTTCTTCAACATCACCCCATACCAAACAGAGATAGGATTTTTTAACCGTGCGATTGGCGAACTGGTCGCCTATATACTGCATAGCATAAGGGGTCTTGGCTACTATTAATGTACCGGAAGTTTCTTTATCAAGTCGGTGAACGAGACCGGGCCGAATATCACTGTCAGAAGCATGAGGGAGTTCATTAAAATGGTAAAGTAAACCCTGTACAAGGGTGCCCGTACGGTGTCCTACTCCCGGGTGAACTACCCGTCCGGCTTTTTTATTAACAATAATCAACTGCTCATCCTCATGGACAATATCAAGCTCCATTTGTTCAGGTTGTAAATCAATACTCCCCGTCCGGTAGGGTAGAATAACCGAAATAACATCTTCCGGCTTTACTTGGTAACTTGATTTGGTGGGTTGCCCGTTTACTAAGACATAGCCGTTTTTGATAGCCTTTTGGAGTTGATTACGGCTCACCTGTTCAATGCGATTCATTAAAAACTTATCTATACGTAAGCGGCCTTGACCTTTACCTGCTGTTATCCGCTGATGATCGAACTTAATCGATTGCTCTTTTAACGAATCCTTGACTTTCTTTTCCTCTTGAGGTATTTTGGGGTTCGTCACAGGTATACTTCTTTATTTGATTATCACTCCTCTGGAATCTAAGAGGGGGATAAAAGTTAAGTATTGTTGTGATAAACTGTCCGGGACAAAAACATATTTTTTATCATACATATGTCCTTGATAGCGGAAACTTATCCAAAATTCATTGTATAAACCCACTAAGTTTTCTTTGATCACTTCTATTTTTCGGTATTCCCGGGGCGCTACTTTTTCAAAAAATTGGCGAAGTACGGACGTTTTGACTTCCCTCCCCTGTTGAGTGCCATAACCGGTAGAGCGTATCAATACGCTATGGATGGCTTTATGCTTAAAATTAAGCAAATATACATCCCATACTTCCCCTTCTTTATAGGATTGGGGCAGAACAGCCATTCCTATATCTTCTACTTTCTTGAATGCTATATCCTGTAACATAAGCCCACTTTAGTGAAAAAGAATGCTGGTTGAGTACTTTATTATACGTAAAAGAGGTAAGAAGGGTTGTAAAGAAGGTATTAAGAAAGGCGGGCTTCCGTTTCTTCAACTAACTTCATATTGAACAATACTTGAATATGTTTCTTGAGTTTTACTTTAACTTCATGCATATCCACTTCGTGTCCCAACTCTTTTTTTATAGAAGTTACTGATTTGTCCGAAATACCACAAGGGACAATATGATCAAAGTAGGAGAGATCTGTATTAACGTTGAAGGCGAATCCATGCATAGTGATCCATCGGCTACATCGAATACCAATAGCACAAATTTTCCGGGCTTGCTCTCCTTTATCAGGGTCTATCCAAACACCCGTGGCCTTTTTAATACGGCCGGCTTCAATACCATATTCATACAGGGTTCGTATGATGGCCTCTTCTATTTGACGTAAAAATTTATGTATGTCAGTAAAAAAGTAGTCAAGATCGAAGATAGGATAACCTACAATTTGGCCGGGACCGTGATAGGTTATGTCACCACCGCGGTTAATATTATAAAAGTCAATGTTTTTGTCATTAAGTATTTCTGTATTGATGAGCAAATTGTTCTCATCACCATTACGCCCTAAAGTGTATACATGGGGGTGTTCGCAAAATAACAAGTAGTGTTCGGGAGGCACCTGGTCTTCAGGTGAGCGCTCTCGATTTGCTAACTTGTTTTGCATGATACGGTCAAACAGCTTCTCTTGATAGTTCCAAGCTACCTTGTAATCGGTAAATCCTATATCTTGGAAGATCACTTCTTGCATAGAACGAGTTTTCTTTAAATCAAATTAAGCAAATATTTCATTATTTGTTAGTCATTGCTGCCTCTCTTTACTTATTCTTGTCGCCCGGATAATCAAGGGGGACTTTATTTAATTCTTGTTTAAGATAATCAATGACCTCTACTTCCGTGGCATCTATATTTTTAGCCTGTGCCAGATAATAGGAAAGCCAATCACCAAAATGAATAAGGTAGAAAGCACGTCCTATAAATGTTGTTCCCTTTGCCTGTATATCCGTAATGTGAGGGGTGTACTGTTTAATTATATCCTTGTTAATAGCTATTCGCTGTTGTATACGTTTTGGATCAGTAGACTGATGCAAAAATAGTACGTGTAAACCGGGTTCTTCTTGCCGCCAACCTACTAATTCGTTATGGTTCATCTCTGGTATCTTGTGATGCCAGCATAAGTGCTTGGCATTTTCATTAAACTGTTGTCGGTAGCGAACGGCTACAGCTTCTAGCCGTTCGGAAGAGTAAATGACGGGACGTCGGTTCACTAACTGTTCCGCCAGTTTTTGCGCGTTTTCTTGTATGGCAGATTGTTCTTGTTGAAGGAGTTGACGGGTTTGTTGTAAGTGATTTTCAAAGTCTCCCGAAATAAAGTTTAAGTGCCATAAAATATATAATTGTTGAATAACGGAATATCCTAAGCAAGCCCGGGGAGGCATTCCACCAGGTATTAGGATATGGTCAATATCGTGGCTACGGGCGGTTTCTTCTATTTTTCCATTTGAAGTGATACAAACAATAGAGGCTCCTCGTTCTATGGCTTGGTGAAAAGCATATCGCGTTTCTTCAGTGTTACCTGAGTAGGAAGAAATAAACACCAAAGTATCAGTATCAACATAAGGGGGTAGCGTATAATCTTTATTC
>CAZIGO010000090.1:0-6033 GCA_964538595.1 uncultured Chitinophagales bacterium
ATATTTCAGGGTGTTTCAAAGGACCTTCAAAATAAACGGTGCCCCCTCCAATAGCTGTACCATAAAAAGCAGAGGAATGAGTTCGATTTGTATTTAAAGCCCAAAATTTCCCATAAGTGTCTACATAAAAATCTAATACAAAGTCTTGTAATCGCTGATGGTAGATATAACCATCGAGTTTAGCCCGGTTACTGTCCTTATCGTAAACTGTAATATTATCTAAATTTATCCAGTCCTTCCCGGCTTCCCGGTTCAATGTAATTCGATCACTTAATCGGTAATGAGTTTGTAAAAAATTTATGGTGGCCCCTACCTTATTCATGTCGATATAGCCGTTAAAGATCGGTTTTGCTAAAGTCCCCGACATTTTCACATCTGCATCAGCGGTACCGGATAAGTTAGAAGCAAACTCTTTCGTAAATGATTCTATATAAGCTAATTTCCAGTTTCTTAACTGAAGATGTAGGTCTAAAGGAGAAATACTGTCTTTCATCCGATATTGCCCCCCGATATCAAGTTGCTTAAGATGCTTATTAGCAATTGATGCTTGTATTTCCAACAAATCGGGTTGGGGTTCGTTACGAGCCTTCAGTTCCAGCTTCCCTAATGTATCCTGATTAACTGCGAAATTATTGACATTGAGATGAGTAATAAAAACAGGGATATTATGGAGCTGATGAATATCAAAATGGCCATGAGCTGTCCCGCGTATATCATAATCTCCATTTGCGACCAAGGGAGTAAAATCCTTTAGTACAATGTTTTCTAATGTAATATTCATCTTTTGTGTCGAATCAGGCGATAGCGTACCATTGAATAAAATGCTTTGTTCCCCATGTTGAAACATGAGATGAGCAAACTCCACAGATCGCGGTGTCAGTCGAATACGACTACCTTGAAGCACGCTCCATTTTTTACGGTTAATAATTAGGTCTGTTTCATCAAAAAACATATTCATGGCTCCTTTCTTATAAAAGCTTTTCAAGCGAGTACTAACATAATGCGTATGAGTATCAGGCGCCAATTGTAGTTGCGAGATAATCGTATCCTGGTAGAAATGCGTAGTAGTAGATAACTGATCCAATAAAAGCGTATCATTCTTCAGTAATGAAGCAGCTTTAAAATTAAAAGCCAACCGATTTGAGTTTTGAGATTTCCCTTCATTAGAAATATGGCGAAGCTCATATCCTTTCCAATACACTAAAGGAATGTTCGATTTAAAATACAAACTATCCTGAGCTACATCGACGTAACCGTTTACTTCACTTTTATCAGGGATTTTCAACTCAGGTATAAGAACCGGCAATACTTCTCCTCCTGCTTTCCAGATAAAATTAAAGTTAAAAGCAGTATGTGAGGGCAACGTATCAGTAAAGGTAATCCACTGGAATGTTTTATTGGTTTGGGGTAAATAATTGTTTATGAAGTGGCTCAGCACGCCCGGTAACTCATACCAATTAAAAACACCACTAATATCTCCTTTAAAGTATTCCGAAGCAAGATGCATCGTTCTTCGCTGATCGTTGATAGTAGAAGTAAATAGAACAGTATCCGCTCTGACCGATTGGTGTTCTCGCTGTAAATGGGTTTTTTCCAGTACTATATCCCCCTGCACATTATCTAATGTATTGCCCTTAAAATCAATAGTAGCCTTCGTTTGAAGCTTATAGGGACGCTCAGATAAATTCAGTTCCTGCAGATGAGCTTTATCCAGTTGAGCAACAAAATTAAACTCCGGTAAGGCGGGATTAAAATTCACCTTACCGTTGAATGTGAACGCTAAATTCTTATCATTAACGTTCACTTCCCCTTCAAACAGTTTTTGTTTTATGTCTCCCTTCACATCAACTCCCTTGTAATTATAATCATTTAATTGGAAATGAGCTATTTGACCATCCAGTTGAGCTTCAATTTGGTCTAAGCGAAATCCCTGTCCACTCACCTTCGTTTGAAAGGAGGTGGTACCGATCCTATTATCATTTAATAGCCTGCCCAAGTCAAAATCTTTACAGGCTAACTTACCTTTATAAGTCCGGCCGGCATCCATATTTAATTGTAAGTCTGCACTCACTTTTCCTAGTTGGGTAGCTAATTCTCCATTAGCAACAAAATTGTAATAGAACCCTGTATAATTGCCGGTAAAATTCAAATATCCTAAACGTTGTAATTCATCCGGGACATCCCTAAAGGGAAGATAACTTTCAAAATCTGCTACACTTATGCTCATCTCATTGACACGAAAATCCATAAATGTTTCTTCCAAGCGAGGAAGACCATTGAAACTGGCCCAACCCTCTATACGACCTTGTCGAGGGGTAACAATACTTAATTCTTCAACACTAAAACCGTTGATACGCCCCCGAAATTGGCCGGAGAGCACGAGCCGCTTTGGCAATGTATCCATTTTAGGGACAAAGTAAGCTATATCACGAAAATCAACTAAACTGTTTTTAAATGAGGCATGAATCTGAACTTGTTCAATAAAATCCTGAAAATCATGATATCCATTATAGTGCATAGCATAAAAATGCTTGACTTCACTATGAGGAGTTCTAATATTCAGGTTAGTACAAGAAACTTGGTTGGGACTGACTAACAGATTGGTAGTTAACTCTTTAAGCGTAAAGCCACTTTGCTCTTTGAGCTGTAAATTTTCAACCTGACTTTTTATTGTATCATAATGATAAGTGGTATTATGCGTTAACAAATTTATATTTTGAACATCTAAATGCCGAAAATCTATCCCTTCCCGGGAATGTGAATAGGCCGTGTGGTCCAATGAAAACTCTCCCCCATTTATTTCAATACGATCGGAGTTTAAATTCCAAGAGTTAGACGGTACAGTATCGGTTGATGAATCGCCCTGATGGGATGGGGACAATACCTCTTTGGGATTACTGGTATCGCTAAAATTTTTAAAAGTAAAGCGAGGATGATCAATTCGTATATAATTGAAATGCGCCCTTTTTTGGGGGATATTCACTTCTTTCAACTCAGTGTTTAAAGTATGTACAGTCAAACGAAACTTATTGGCTTCATGTTCATCATGAAATGCCAATTTAAACTTTGAAAGAGCAAAGGAATTTATTCCCACTTCCCAAGGGTCATCACTTTCCCCTTGCTGTAATGCTTCTATTAAAAATTCATGATTAAAATTACTATCCTGTTTTGCTCGAAATAGATGGAAACGCAAATCATGGGCTTCTATCTGTTTGAAGTGGATCCTTTTGTTATAGAAGGAAATTTGGTTGATCTTTCCATATAAAGAACGAGCGAAAAACAGGCTATCACCTTGTTGATCAGAGATATATACATTTTCCAGTATGACTGTCCGAAAGGGACGAACATCCACCCCACCCACGCTGATAGTAGTATTCCATTGACTGGAAAAATAACCTGCGATTTTATTTGTCACATAGGTCTGAACCTGTGGACTGCGAAATAAAAAATAAGCCAAGATCAATACTCCTATGACTCCGCCGACCACATAACCACTAATGCGCAATATTTTTGTAATGCGATGCCTCATATAAAACAACTATCAAAATTTACGAAATTTAATACTTAAATTTGTATTATCATGGCAACCAGAAAGTAGAGCTATAATGGCACCTACTACCATCATGGGCATAGAATCTTCTTGTGATGAAACCGCTTGTGCTATATTTCAGGACAACGCTATTCAATCTAATGTTATTGCGGATCAGTCCGTCCACCAAAAGTACGGGGGAGTAGTTCCCGAAGTTGCTTCACGTGCCCATGAAAAAAATATTATTCCCGTTGTTGATACAGCTTTAAAACAAGCGAGAGTTGATAAAAAGGAGTTGGATGCTATCGCTTTCACTAGGGGGCCTGGCTTACTCGGACCGCTATTAGTAGGCGTCACATTTGCCAAGTCACTGGCCTTCGGCCTGGATCTGCCCCTTATTGAGGTCAATCACATGCAAGCTCATGTTTTAGCCCATTTTATTGAACCGCCCACCCCTACTTTCCCTTTTCTATGCCTGACGGTGTCCGGTGGCCACACTCAACTAGTACGCGTAGACGACTACTTAACAATGGAGATTATAGGCGAAACACGGGATGATGCAGCCGGCGAAGCATTTGATAAAGCGGCAAAAATACTAGGACTTTCTTATCCGGGCGGCCCCCTTATCGATAAGTACGCGCAAAAAGGCGATCCTCATCGATTCTCATTTCCTGAACCGAATGTATCTGATTTAGATTTTAGTTTTAGCGGTCTAAAGACAGCTATTCTCTATTTCGTGGAGGAACAAAAAAAGAAAGACCCTCAATTTGTTAAAGAAAATCTAGCCGACATATGTGCTGCTATTCAATACCGTATTGTATCCATTTTACTTAAAAAATTAATCCAAGCGGCTGAGCAAACGCAATTACACAATATCGCTATAGCCGGTGGAGTGTCAGCCAACAAGGAACTCAGACGAAAGTTTAAAAAAGAGGGAGAGGCTCGAGAATGGAACACCTTTATACCCAAATTTGAATATTGTACTGATAATGCTGCCATGATTGCTCAAGCCGGCTTTTACAAATATCAAGCTCAACAATTTGTGGAATCCGATATTAGTCCGGTAGCTCGTTATCCTTTTTAATATTAACCAGCCTCCCGACAATTATCTCAAAATACAACTATGTCACGCATAAAGTTAACACTTCCAAAAGAATTTATTTTTGACACCTTTATTAATGTTCGCATTGACGACATCAACTATGGCGGACACTTGAGTAATGATGCGGTCTTATCCTTAATACACGAAGCTCGCGTGCGTTTTTTCCAACATTATAATTATACAGAGTTTAATGTAGAAAGCGTCAGTTTGATTATGGCCGATACAGCTATTGTTTATAAATCTGAAAGTTTCCAGGGGGATCAGCTACAAGCATTTGTCACCCCGGACAATTTTTCACGGGCCGGTTTCGATTTATACTATCGCTTGTTTCGCCCCTCCGACCAACAAGAAATAGCTCATGCCAAAACCGGGATGATATGTTATGATTATGAGGAGGAACGGGTCGTTGGTGTACCACCCGCCTTAAAAGATAAATTTCAATAAGATCTGATATGAAATATATCGTACTGATCCTACTCAGCATTTTTATTTTCAGCAAGGGAACACAAGGGCAAAATATAGAACTAGCCCGCACTTATATAGATACCCTCACCGCTCCTTCTTATCATGGAAGAGGTTATGTGCAAAACGGAGACCAAAAAGCTGCTGACTATATCACCCAACAAATGCAAAAGTACGACCTCCAGTCTTTTCAAAACACCTATCAACAACCATACACTATTAAAGTCAACACATTTCCCGATTCGCAAAAAGTTATTATCGGAGACACATCGTTACAACCCGGCCGGGACTTTTTAGTAGCCCCTTACAGCAGTGAATTAGAAGGCACCTATCCTATTGCTTGGCTTTCTTCAAAAACGGTGAACCCTTCACCCACTGACACTATCTATTGGCCCGCTCTCCCCTATTTTTTATTTATTGACACCCCTGATGTCAATGCTAAAAAATTAACTCCTTTTATCAATGAACATCCTATCTCTTCCCGGCGAGTAGCTGAGGTCCGTAAAAAAATAGGAGCATGGCACATTAGTGATACCGTATTACCGGTCACCCATTTAACCATCAAAAGATCTGCTATTCCTCAAAAAGCCGATTCTATAAAAGTTAACATTGATCAACGCTACAGAGACCAGTATACCACACAAAATGTGGTCGGTTATATAGAAGGCAAAACACATCCGGACTCCTTCCTCGTATTTACTGCCCACTACGATCATTTAGGGCGTTTAGGGGCTAACACTTACTTTCCCGGCGCCAACGATAATGCCAGTGGTACAGCCTTATTACTTGACCTGGCTCGCTATTACAGTCTTCCCCAACACCAACCTGATTATTCTATTGCTTTTATAGCTTTTGGCGGGGAAGAAGCCGGGTTATTAGGTTCAAAATACTATGTCAACCATCCCTTATTTCCTCTTACTCAAATCAAACTTTTGATCAA
>CAZIGO010000090.1:6043-9154 GCA_964538595.1 uncultured Chitinophagales bacterium
TGGTGGGGACAGGACAAAAAGGAGGGACCGTAGTTAATGGTAAAAAACACCGCCAATTATTTAAACGGCTCAAGTCTATCAATAAAAAACAGGAACTATTGCCCGAATTAACTCCCCGGGGAACTGCCCGCAACAGTGATCACTACCCTTTTTCTCAAAAAAATGTACCCTCTTTTTTTATTTACTTGCGGGGATCGCCCGGCCACTACCACGATATCTATGACCAGTCTTCCACGTTACCGTTAGCGACTTATGAAGAACTTTTTTCATTGTTAACCCGCTTTAGTGATCAGCTACAAAAAGCCCCCTAAGTTCCCAGGCCTCCGATTAGAAAAAAGCAATGAGACAAGACAACAGTAGTTAATTCATCACTTTTACTTTACGCACGAAGGAAGTATGCTGGGTATTAACCTTTAAGAAATACAAGCCCACTGCGGACTCCTGCAAATCAATTTTCTTAGAGAAAGAAGAATGGGAAGTACGAACAGTAGAGGAATACATTACTTTCCCCCTTATATTAATGACCTTAATTGAAATTGGTGGATCGATAAAAGCAGTACTCATTCGTAACAAAAATTGCCCGTCATTCGGGTTAGGCTGAAGGGTTAACTTCTGCTTTCCCTGTTTTTGATTATCAATACCAATACATTCATTAACGTGTACCATTACAGAAGAAGTATCATAGCAATTATTTCCATTTTTAGCGATGACCTGATAACTAATATCTTTATCAGGGGAAGCGGTAGGAGTAGCACAATTTGTACAACTCAAACCAGAATCAGGCTGCCAACTATAGGATTCTCCTCCATAAGCCTTTAATTGAGTGGATCCTCCTTGACAAATAGTGTCTTTACCTTTTGTTACAAGAACATGGGGGGCAGTACAATAACATATTTCCCAGCCTTGAGCCGTAGTAGCAATATCGGAAACAAATTGAATATAAACTGTATCATTAGTAGATATTACTGGTCCAGTTACTGTATCCCCTGAAAAAGCTCCAAGACGCGCACTGGTTTCAAACTTCCCATCATAAATAAAAACTGTATCATGATCTTTTTCGGTATCAAAACTTTTAAAGGTGAGTTTTATTTTTTTGTTATTAGGGGGTTGGATCCGCCACCGACAATTTGAAGTATTTCTATAATTCGAAGCTCCGCTACCATCAGAAATACAACCGCTACTATCATTGACTAAACGTAAGACATCGCAATAGCTATAAGGGCAATAAGTATCTAATGTGTCTTGCCCTGTACCGATGGAATCAAGCCATGTACCAAAGGATCCCTCACTCCATGATTCAGAAAATTTCCCATAACCACTGGTGTCCGGCAAAATATTACAATCATTCAGGTCGCCCCCCAATAACTGCCCGATAACCTGGCCTTCATCATTAAACAGGGGTGAACCCGATGAACCCCCTTCGGTTATTCCTAAACCATCAGGGCCCGGCCAAATAGCCATCCAATAGTTGTCTCCCCAATATCCACCAGAGGAATTATAGAAAATAGAATCCAAATCAGGCTCATAAGAATATTTCTTAACATCGCCACTGGGATGATGTATACCAAAGGCGAAAGGTGGAGTATTTCCCCTTTTATCCCACCCGGCATAACAGATATTATAGGAAGGGGGCGGCGTATTACTCAATTCCATTAAAGCATAATCGGAAGAACTGGTAGAAGTCGCTCCCGAGGACAACACTGTAGCCCCTGAGATAGTTTGGTCACTAAATCTTGAATAAGCTTCATCATCAGCATCTGCACATTGGGGAGGTTCGTGATTAAATAAGAAAACCCAATTAGAAGGACAGGTGCTACCAATACAGTGATTGGCAGTTAAAAAATAGGGGGTACCATCTTGCTTTGTATTATTCAACAAGCTACCACTACATATACTGACATAATTATTGGAGCAATCATAAATAAAAATCAAGCCCACCGCACTGACCTCTTGTTCAAAAACGGGAGGAATAGCACAATTAACATCTACATTACAATCCCCCGAACTTCCATAAGGACCTGAAGACTCATATACTTTTCGGAAACCATGGACGACAGTACCTATATTTATTGAAGCCTTAGTCCGGACCGAGCGAGGTTTATAGTATTCAATTATAATCTCATTACCCGGGAGAGGTTGCAATGACAATTTTTTATTTGAGTTATTATTAACAGCTGTAAAAGGACCTATTCTATGACTTTTTTGTTTATTATAAACATAGACTTCGGCTCCTTTGGGCAAGTTAAATTTATTAAAGATGACCTGTAAATTGTGTGCTGTTTCAGAATGGATACGATATACCCAAACCTGTCCCTTCTTATAATTAAATTTTTTGCCTGATTTTAGAAGGTTGATATCGGAATCAATGCCTTTGCCCCAGTATTCCTTTTCACAGGACTTACATTCTTGATTTTTAAAGCTATCAGCCTTTTCACGTTGTTGTTGATTATTCAAACGGGGTAAATCCAATGTAGGTATCTCTGATTTACTGATCTCTTTAGACAAGTTTTTACTTTTATAAGAAGGCGGGGCTCCTTTTTTATAACTTATCTGCGAGTGAGCTGTGATAAAGCAACCTACTATACTAAAAGTAACTACTAATCTAGTCCAAAAAGTCAAGTTCATGGAAAAAAGCGTTGATGGAGTCATTATCATTAATTTACGGCAGTTTGAAAAATAATATTTGCATCGGCGATGCTCGATTTATCAACTTTTATCATATTGAAGTGTTGCCAGGCTCTTTCACACATACCACGCTGCTTCACATTTATGTTATAAATTATGGTAGAGGCGCCTTTTTGTTGTACTAATTGGCGTTGATACTCGGGCGCTTTACAACCTGAGACAGTAGTTTTAGACGCTAAAACTATGTATTTAGAAAAGTTGACGCCTGGTAATTTATACCCTTTACATTCTCCAAAATTGCGAAGATTATCATTTAAATTTTTATAATTTGAAGAAGACTTGATTATCATGGTGTCGGGCAGTTTCCCGTACATAAAACAACGGACCTCCAGCTGTTGAAAGTCGATATGTTTTTCACCATTATCTGTATTATTAGAGGTAGTTGGAGCGGTATTAGAAGAGTCCTCTTCCTGCGATGCTTTTGAA
>CAZIGO010000091.1:0-9107 GCA_964538595.1 uncultured Chitinophagales bacterium
ACGCTCACCACCCTGTTGCTCTGGGCCAACTCTTATGCCCAAGGAGCTATTCTTCAACAATACTCCGCCGCATTTTCGAAAACATATGGTTTTATGATCGGTATGGTGTTTGCCGGCGTAGCGGGTGTCGGTTTTTATCCTATTTTGGGCACCCGTATATGGTGCCGTTTCGGTTGTCCCCAAGCTGCTATCCTGGGGGTTCTTCAAAAGTACTTTTCCCGCTTCCGTATCACCACAAACAGCGGTCAATGCATTTCTTGTGGTAACTGTTCTACTTACTGTGAAATGGGAATCGATGTACGAGCCTATGCTCAACGAGGACAAAACATTGTGCGGGCTTCTTGTGTAGGTTGTGGAATGTGTGCTACCGTCTGCCCGCGGGGCGTGCTTAAATTAGAAAATGGAAGCCGTGATACACAATATGGCGACCCTGTTCTTATACGGAAAGACAAAGTAGATGTCATCGATTAATACAGGGCATATTCTTGAGCACCCCCTTCCTATTTACTTTATCTTCCCTTCTTCTGCAAGCTCCATCAGTTCAAAACACAAAGCATCAATTTTGTTGGCATGCTGATGCAAGGCCGAGATATTGGAGAGGACTATAACACCGGTGCCCTGTTGAGGATTTATTACTAAACAAGATCGATACCCGCCGGTGCCACCATTATGCCAATACCAACGAGCTCCTGAATGTTTTTCTCGTATATGCCAGCCCAACGCCATTTTAACACTGTCCGTACGTACAAATGTGGGTTGCAATTGCAACTGACTCACTCGATGCGACGTATCCATATAATAATTCATAAATTGCGTCATATCTTGGCAGCTGGACAAAATCGCACCGGCCCCTTTTAACGCGTTAAACACCCAATTCTCCGCCGGACTCTCGGCTCTATAGTAGCCTTGTACCAAATACTTTTCAACTTTATCTTGTACTGTCGTCGTCCGCTCCATATGCAAGGGTTGTAAAAGGTGCTGTTGGAGTAATTGTTCAAAGGAACGGGAGGTAGCTTTTTTTAACACCAATTCTAACACCCCCGCTCCTAAGTTGGAATAATTAAACTGAGCACCGGGGATCGTATCCAGTCGGAGGGAATCCTGTAAATATTGGATCAAATCTGCAGTCGAGTAGTTTTTATATGGATTTAAGGGATTCTTGATATTGCTACCACTGAGTCCCCTCGGTAGCCGGGGCAGGCCCGCTGTATGGTTGGCTAATTGTTGTAAAGTAATCGGGGGACTACCGGCTAATGAAAAAGGGAGGTACTGGCTTATCGTATCCGATAAAGACATATAGCCCTTTACCACTTGATGAGCTAATAAAGCAGATGTAAACACCTTTGTAATAGAACCTATTTCGAAAACTTTTTGCTTGTTATTAACGGAACGTACCGTATCCTTCTTCCGCTTCATCCCGAAATATCGCATTTGATCATCCTGAACGATACCTATGGAAAATTGAATGGGCGGCGGAAACTTTTCCAGATGTTTTTGTATGGTAGTCTTTACTTCAGAAGGAGACGAAGAAGAGGAATTTTCTTGGAGAGAGGAAAATAGCGTAGTAACCGTACCAAAATATACTACCAAAAGCACCCCACCTAATACAAGTGATATGACAGTAAAAAATAAAGCATTCGATCTTCTCATTATATAACGAATTTTATAAACTACTGCCCTTCATACTACCGGGTAATTTTTTTCTCCTGCCGTTTGAAAATTTTATATGGACATGCAGCTGTTGAAAGTGAAGCGTCACCACTTAGTCAGCGATAAGGGCAGGCATAGTGAAACGGGCCGTACTGTCGAGCTCATCTTCTATCCGCAATAACTGGTTGTATTTAGCCACCCGATCGGAGCGGGAGAGTGATCCTGTTTTAATTTGGCCCGTATTACAAGCCACGGCTAAGTCAGCGATAGTGGTATCTTCCGTTTCACCGGAACGATGACTGATCACAGCAGAATAGCCATTTTTGTGGGCTCGTTCAATAGTGTTCAACGTTTCGGTGAGCGTCCCGATCTGATTTACCTTCACTAAAATAGAATTAGCCACGTCTTGCGCAATACCTTTTTGAAGGCGTTTTTCGTTGGTAACAAATAAATCATCCCCTACTAACTGTACGTGGTCGCCCAGCTTTTGAGTGAGGGCTTGCCACCCTTCCCAATCATCTTCTGCTAAACCATCTTCAATCGAAAATATCGGGTAACGCTCACACCAATCCTTCCAAAACTCTATCAATTCCTCGGCAGTGAGGTTCTGTTCTCCGCTCGCTAAGCGATACTTTCCCTTATCTGCTTCATAGATCTCTGTAGCCGCTCCATCCAAAGCAATCATCACTTCTTCTCCCGGTTCATAACCCGCCTTTTCGATAGCCTGTAATATAAGCTCCAAGGCTTGCCCATTATTATTCAAATTAGGAGCAAAGCCTCCTTCGTCTCCTACATTCGTACTAAATCCTTTTTGTTGTAATACTCCCTTCAGATGATGAAATACTTCGGTTCCCCGGCGTAACGCTTCTTTAAAAGTAGTGGTCCGAACAGGAACTATCATAAATTCCTGGAAATCGATATCATTATCTGCATGCTCTCCCCCGTTTAATATATTCATCATCGGAACGGGTAACTGGCAAGCATTGACTCCGCCGATATAGCGATAGAAAGGTTGCCCTAACTCATCAGCTGCTGCTTTAGCTACGGCCAATGAAACCCCCAACATCGCATTAGCTCCCAACTTCGATTTATTATCGGTATTGTCCATTTCAATCATCTTGTGATCGATGATAGACTGATCAAAAACGGAAGAGCCGCGAATTTGATTAGCAATTAACCCATTTACATTTTCAACGGCCTGCTCCACGCTTTTTCCGAGGTAACGATCTTTATTATTATCCCTCAACTCTACCGCTTCATGCTGGCCGGTCGAAGCACCCGATGGTACAGCTGCTCTGCCATCCCCCCCTTTCTCTGTTTGAACTTCCACTTCGATAGTGGGATTGCCCCGGGAATCTAAAATTTGTCGTCCATTGATCGATACAATAGCTGTCATAAGTATATTTTTCTTTTAATAAATGCTTCTATTAGTTACCTATTCCTTCTCTACCATGAATAGAGAACAAAATTAAGAGGATGAGAAAGGAGATGCTTTTACGGCGGTTTCATAAATAGCTTTACCGGCCATCATATTGATAAACTCATTGAATAAATACCTCGAATCGTGCGGTCCAGGGGACGACTCCGGGTGATATTGAACGGAAAAGGCTTTTTTGGATTTTACTCGCAACCCCTCCACCGTATCATCGTTTAAATTAACATGGGTAACCTCTACGTTCTTTTCCTTTTCTATTGCTTCTCTTTCAACGCCAAAGCCATGGTTTTGTGTGGTAATTTCACAATGTCCGTTTTTAATATTTTTTACCGGGTGATTTATGCCCCGATGGCCGTGGTGCATTTTGTAGGTAGGTATATCGAGTGCCAAGGCTAAAACCTGGTGGCCCAAGCATATACCGAACAGGGGTTTATCCTGCTGTAAGATTTCTCGTACCGTATCGACGGCATAATCCATAGCGGCCGGGTCTCCTGGACCATTAGAGATGAAATAACCATCCGGTTTCCACTTTTCCATTTCCTCAAACGAAGTCTGTGCCGGGAAGACTTTTACTTGACAATCCCGTTTCATAAAATTACGGACAATATTTTTCTTAATTCCCAAGTCCAATGCAGCTATTTTATAGTTCGCGGACTTTTCTCCCATTAGATAGGAAACATCCGTACTAACCTGGCTTGATAGCTCTCGCCCTGACATGCTGGGCACCTCCTTCAATTGCTCTTTCAATTTATCTATGTCAGTCTCTTCGCTTGAGATAATAGCATTCATAGCTCCTTTATTCCGGATATGACGTACCAGCATTCGTGTATCAACATCACTGATTCCCACCATATCTTCTTGCAGAAAGTAATCCTGGATCGGTTGTGCATTAATTTTTCGAGAAAAAAGATTGGTAAAATTCTTAGTGACCAGCCCTTCAATCTTCATACTGTCCGATTCTACTTCTTGGGGTACCGTACCGTAATTGCCTATGTGGGCATTTGTCATGACCAAAATCTGTCCATAATAAGAGGGGTCTGTAAAGACTTCTTGATAGCCCGTCATGCCTGTATTAAAGCAAATCTCTCCGGTTGTCGTACCTATCTTCCCTGCTGATTTTCCATGAAATACAGTGCCGTCTTCCAGTAGAAGCACCGCTGGGTTTTTCTCAAAATGCTTCATAATTGTGGTTTTAATCTACATTCGGTTACAGACGAAGCTACTAAATTTATCTCGAAAGCGAATTACTTTAAAAAATAAATTATTAACAAGTATGTCCCCTAATAAAAAAGGGATAATAGGGTAAAATACCCAATTATCCCTGACTTTTCAACGCTAATATGCATATACCATATCAGCTTTCCTTGTCATCTTTACCAGATGATTTATCATCCCCTTTTCCCTTATTCTTCTTTTTACTGCCTCCTTTCTTCTTGGAACTTCCCTTGTTTTTCTTGGAACTCCCTTTTTTCTTGTTTTTACTTTTTTTCTGCTGGGTATCCTTTTTCTTCTTCCCCTTCTTCTTCTGTTTTTGATCACTCTTTTTCTTGCTACTTTTCTTGCTTTTTTGTTTACTTTTTTGCTTCTGACCGCTTTTCTTTTTTCCTTTCTTTTCTTTCTTCTTGGAAGAAGACTTGGATTTTTTATCGCTTTTTTTCTGCTTTGATTTCTTTTTGCCTTTTTTCTTCTTCTTGCCTTTACCACGACTACCTCTTTTACTTTTTTTACTTTTCCCTTTTCCGCGTGAACCCCGTTTACTTTTACCTTTACCCCGCGAGCCTCGTTTACTACTACCGCTACGTCGTGTTCGCTTTTTCTTCTTCTTTTTTTCTTTCAACATAGCCTCATTATAATCGACCAATTCGATCATACCCATTTCGGCATTATCACTATCCCGATAACCCGTTCTCAATATACGCGTATAACCGCCGGGTCGGTCGCCTACTTTTTTGGATATAGCATCGAACAATTCACGCACGGCCTTTTTATCTTCTAAATGAGAAAATACCGTACGTCGGGAATGGATCGTGTCGTGTTTAGACTTTGTGATCAATGGTTCGATAAACCGGCTCAAGGCTTTCGCTTTGGGAATAGTGGTAAAGATACGCTTATTCTTAATAAGCGCATTGGCCATACTAGCCATCGTAGCTTTACGATGGGCCGGTTTCCGATTCAGCTGAAATGTTTTCTTTCGTTTTCTCATTCTGTTTCTTCTTCTTGTTTCAATTTATAAGGAGACAAATCCATACCGAACTCCAGACCATGTTCATCGAGTAAGGTCTCAATTTCGGCTAATGACTTACGGCCAAAGTTACGAAACTTGAGCAAGTCCGTATTTTGATATTGAACTAAGTCGGCCAATGTTTCGATCTTTGCAGCCCGCAAGCAGTTATAAGCCCGTACTGAAAGATCGAGATCTTCGATACGTGTTTTGAGTACTTTGCGCATTTGCAGCACTTCCTCATCCATGACATCTTTCTGATCCGCACCATACTCTTCAAATTTAATCTTTTCGTCACTTATGAGTACCATGTGCTGTATCATGATCTTCGCTGCCTCTTTTAAAGCATCTTCCGGATGAATAGTACCGTCGGTGCTGACATCGATATTCAGCTTTTCGTAGTCGGTACGTTGTTTTACCCGGTAATCTTCCACATCATAGGTCACTTTCTTTATAGGAGAAAAAATGGCATCAATCGGTATATAACCGACAGGAGCGTCATCTGGTAAATTTTCTTCCGAGGGGACATATCCGCGGCCTTTCGTGACTGTCAATTCAATGTCCAATTCAACCGCCGGTTCCATATGGCAAATGACGACATCCGGATTAGTGACTTTAAAGCTGTTTGTATTCTTCTCTATATCTTTTGCTTTAAACTTTTTCTTTTTCTTCAGATTCAATTTAATCTTTTCACCATCCAGTTCATCATCAATAGCCTTTTTGAGCCGCACTTGTTTTAAATTCATCAACATCTCGGTCACATCTTCGACTACGCCGTTAATAGTGGAAAACTCATGTTCTACTCCCGATATTTGAATACCGGTTATCGCAAATCCTTCCAGGGAGGAAAGCAAAATACGACGCAAAGCATTTCCCACGGTTACTCCAAACCCGGGTTCCAACGGCTTAAATTCAAACTCCCCCTGAAAATCATCCCCTTTCTGCATTAAAATCTTATCGGGCTTTTGAAATGGTAATTGTGCCATACAGTAAAATTTCTTTTAGATTATTGAATATTAAAAATCTAATCAGATAAAATAACTACTTGGAATAAAGCTCTACAATCAAGTGTTCCTCGATACGTTCAGGTATTTGTTTACGTTCCGGGTATTGAAGAAATTTACCCTCCAATTTGTCTTTATTAAATTCTAACCAAGGATACGTCATAGTGCCTTCATCAATAGACTCCTGGATAGGCTCCATATTTTTAGACTTATCCTTGACCCTCACCTTATCCCCGGGTTTTAATGTGTAAGAAGGAACATTGAGTGTTTCGTCATTAAGTAAAATATGTTTGTGCGTCACAAATTGGCGGGCTGCCCGACGAGAGGGGGCCAATCCAAGACGAAAGACGGTGTTATCCAAGCGGGCTTCTAATAATTGCAACATTGTTTCGCCCGTACGCCCTTTAATTTGGCTTGCTTTTTCATAGAGATTACGAAATTGATTCTCCATGAGCCCATAGGTATATTTGGCTTTTTGTTTTTCTTCAAGCTGCTTCGCAAATTCGCTCTTACGGCGACGCTTTCGCTGAATACCGTGCTGGCCCGGCGGATAATTTTTCCGCTCCAGCGCTTTATCAAAGCCATAAATGGGGGCTCCAAATCTTCTGGCGATCTTAGATTTTGGTCCCGTATATCTTGCCATAATGAATAATTATTTTATAATAATGTACAATTAAACTCTGCGTTGTTTCGGCGGACGACAGCCGTTATGCGGTAAAGAAGTTACATCTTTAATAGAAGTAACATCAATACCTTCGTTATAGATCGACCGAACCGCTGCTTCTCGCCCCGCTCCCGGTCCTTTTACGCGCACTTCTACTTTCTTCAATCCTTTTCCACTAGCCACTTCAGCAGCATCAGCAGCTGCTACCTGACCGGCATAGGGGGTATTCTTTTTCGATCCCTTAAAACCTAATTTACCAGCCGACGACCAACAAATGGTCTCGCCTTTTTTATTAGTAAAGGTAACAATCGTATTGTTAAAAGAAGTTTTTATATGAGCAATCCCTTTAGGGGCCACTTCTGGTGCCTTCTTTTTCTTCTTTTTCTTTTTCTTCTTCTTTTTAGATTTCTTCGAAGACTTTTTCGAAGACTTCTTCTTTTTCTTTCCCTTCTTTTTCTTCTTCTTACCACCCGATTGCTTCTTCTTTTTTTTCTTTTTCTTTTTCTTCTTATTTTTCTTGGATTTTTTAGCCATAGTAGGTTATGATACTTTTATTTTTGAAGAACTTGTTTCTTATTTGCTACTGTCTTACGCTTTCCTTTACGCGTACGGCAATTTTTCTGGGTTTTTTGTCCGCGCACGGGCAACCCTTTCCGGTGACGAATTCCTCGATAACAACCAATATCTTTTAACCGCTTAATATTGCGCTGCTCTTCACCTCTTAACGCTCCCTCTACCTTATAGTCATTATTGATAATAGAGCGCACTCGGGTCACTTCTTTCTCATCAAAATCTTTGATCCGTTTATCAAAATCAATCTCCGCTTTCGTCAGTATTTCCTGTGCTGTCGTATTCCCTATACCATAAATGTAGGTCAGGGCTATTTCAGCACGCTTATCTGTCGGAAGATCAACACCTTCTATTCGTGCCATAAGATTAGTTTTTAATTATAAAATTGTAACAAATCAACTTTTGTAACGATACGTAATACGACCTCGAGACAAATCATAGGGTGAAATTTCTACCGCCACTTTATCACCGGGTAATATCTTAATATAATTCATCCGCATTTTACCCGAAATGTGAGCGGTCACTTCATGCCCATTCTCCAACTCAATACGAAACATCGCATTGGAGAGGGCTTTCTTTACAACACCGTCTTGTTTTATTAATTCTTGCTTAGCCATAATTTACATATTCATTGACCACCTTTAATAAGGCGGGCAAGCAAAATTACGAATAAATTTGCAACTACACAAACAAGGCTCTCAAAAATCTAATTTTTAGTCACCTGTTGTTTCAATTCATCTTCAATAATCTGGTAAGGAGTAAGAATATCAGGACCTTCTTTCCCGATACTCACTACGCGTTCGTAATGAGCAGAGGGGTGATTATCTGCAGTCAGCACCGTCCAATTATCCGGGGCCATACGTACCTCTTTTTTCTTCATATTGACCATGGGTTCTATAGCTATAACAAGTCCTTCCTTTAATTGAGTTCCCTGCCCCCGTCTTCCATAATTGGGAACTTCCGGATCTTCGTGTAAGCTCTTTCCCACTCCATGTCCGACCAAATCCCGGACCACTTTAAAGTCATGCTCTACCTCTACATACTGTTGGATCGGATAACCGATATCGCCTAACCGATTACCGACGACGGCCTGTTCAATCCCGGTATGCAGGGCTTGCTTTGTTACTTCCATCAATTTTTGGATCTCTGATGTTACCGGTCCGACGGCAAAGGTATAGGCGGAATCGCCATAAAATTCATTTTTAATGACACCGATATCCACCGACACGATATCCCCTTCTTGGAGTTCCCGATCTCCCGGTATGCCATGTACAACTTCTTCATTGACGGAAGTGCAAATAGATTTAGGAAATCCCTTATATCCTTTAAAAGCGGGTTTTGCCTGGTGATCGTGGATAAACTCGTCTATCTCTTGGTCCAGGGCACCGGTAGTCAACCCCGGTTCTATCATTTTACCGGCTTCAGCCAAAGCTTTCCCGACTAACTCATTGCATGCCCGAAGTTTTTCTATTTCCTCTTTCGTCTTATAATAAATCATAAGTCCTGTTTCTTGAATACTACATGGAGGAGGCACCACCCATAGAGGAGCGACCTTTAATACGC
>CAZIGO010000092.1:0-9073 GCA_964538595.1 uncultured Chitinophagales bacterium
GAGTTTGTGACTTCCAAATCATTGATCGATCCAGTTGGCGCTCCAACACCGATACTATTCCAAGTTTTATTTTGAAGATCATAATAAGCGATGTTGTTCACTCTTTGTTGACCGGCAAAATTAAAATCGCCTCCCACATATATCTTATTGTCATGATACACCAAAACACTTACGTTACCACTTAGTGTATCCCCGACTTGTAACCATTCATTGTTATCCGGATCCCATTGAGCAAAATATTTTAAATGCGGTTTCCCCGGTACAGTAAAATTTCCTCCGACATAGAGGTTGGAGTCAGCATCAAAAACAGCATCTTGAACAGAGGGTTCTAAACCGGGCGGCCCGAACTTACCCGACCAGCATGTTTCGTTTTGGGCGGAAATATTGACCATCATACTGGTGAGAAATACAATGGATAGGGAGGTAGGAATGAGCTTTAAGAATTTCATTGTACTAAATTTTAATAACGATTAGCCTGTAATATTACAAAATTGATATTATTAATTTTTGAATTTAGTAATTTGTTATAAAAATTGACAAACTTTGATATAAATTTTTGAACTGTTGTATTGCAAGTGGTCTCCTTCCCAAAGTTTATCCACGATAATACTTCTGTGCTATTAACTTTAGCTCTAATTTGTTTTAAGGTTTCGGGGATCATATGAGGGAGCAATATACGCTCTATGTGTTGATCTTCTTAATGACCAATTGAATTGATGTGTTGACGAGAAGGCCTTAGGAACGTTTATTAAGAGCAACATGATAAAATATACGGTATATACTGCAGGGAGCGGAGAATAATAGATTGAAGGGGGGAGGTAGTCTTTTATTATCAGCTATATGCCATGAATAAGGGGGGTAATGAAAATAAAAACGGACTCCTTCAGCAATAGGTTCTGCGTTCCACTGAATTAAATATATTTTCAAGAAGGATCATTAATAAATAGACACAAAACTCTTAATAGCAAAATCCAGAAAACTAAAAGTCCGGTTGAATAACGGGGTAGCTTAATTTCGGACCTTCAGAATTATAATCTCTCATTACTTGCTATACTATTATATGGACCGGGGGAATTTAGCTGTTGAAACTTTTTATATCTCAAATCTTGTTTTGTTAAATGCTTTCGTTATTTTAAACATTAAAACAATATATATGAGTACCTCTTTTGAAAAACCGGTAAAGGATGAAAAGCAGCAACAAGACCAAAAAGCCCGTGCTACTTTGATTTTATGGAATGATGAAGTCAACACGTTTGATTGGGTCATTGAGTCGTTGATCAAAGTATGTGATCACAGTACTACGCAAGCTGAACAATGTGCCCTTATTGCCCATTTTAATGGAAAAGCTGAAATCAAAACAGGAGCTGAAGAAAAATTAAAAGCCATGAAAAACGATTTAACAGAGCGGGGGATTAGCGCTACCATTGAAAAAGTAAACGCCTGAGTTGCAATTGGGGTAATAGTATAAATAACTTCATGGGTTACCTCCTCGTTCTTTAACAAATATATGGGAGTAAAGTGGGTTTGTTTCCCTTCTTAATCTATGGACCGTAACAGGTTTTGTCATAAATGCTTACAAACATAATGCTGTTGATTTACAGCCGGCTTCTGCCGGGGAAGTCTGTCAAAAGGGCATGCCGGCTGCTGACAGCAGTAAATGGGACCAAGCGCTATCCTATTTAAATAAACCGTAAAACTTGACAGCCAGTATGCAAGGAGAAGAACCTGGGAACTCTTATCTTAACATCAACCAGCCCCGTAAAGCGTTGAAAAGCTATTACCCCGCTTTATAACTCAACTTTGACTTGAAATAGAAAAACAGTTTTATAGAACCCGGGAAGGGGAACCCCGGTTAAGTTGCCGGGAAATTTAATGTCGGTCCCTGAAATTGCAATTGCCCGCTGAAAACTGGAGGGTTGCACTTGTCCTCGAATTCAGCCGTTTTTATTAAGTGAATTAATAAAATTTTGGTTGATATATTAAGGATTGGTTTAAATTAATTTTATATTTCTGTATATCAATAAATTTCTTTATAAAATAAGAGCTGAATTCAAGGACCAAATGCAACTTTTACCTGCCAATTATAGTTAAAATATATTTACCAATACCTTTATAAAGGTAGGAATCAAACGACATTCCTTCAATGTGAATTATAAACAGCGTGTGTATAAAATTTGTTTAATTTTTCTGAGAGTAGGCCTACCCTGTCTTTTGGTACAGTGACAGTAAACTCCTTCACTCACCTATAGAACTTTCAATCCATCTCAAACTCAATATTCTGCTCCTGTAAAAAACCGGAACAACTTGCACGCATTACCCTCTCCTTTCAACAAAGAATCGATTACGCCTTATTTGTCACATAAACTCCCGCACTTCCACCAACTCCATGACAAAGAGTCCTGCATTGTTCGCAAAAAGGTAATGAAGTCTATAGCTTGTTCTCTTTTTGCATGGCTTTATAAGGATCGCCACCACACAGGTGATACACTCCTGCCCCCTTTCTGATCCACCAGCGGCAGGCTGATCTCTTTGTTGAGAAAGTCGGCTGTATTCTCGGCCAACGGCTGGAAATAACCCTCCCCATCCAACTCTACACCTTTGTTGACGTCGTTGATAGGTGCTTTCAGGGGAGAGCTTCTTCCAAGATAGTAAAAATCTTTTTTATGGTGACTATTCAACACCACCCGTTCGGGCTTTTCTTCATTTACAACAAGGTCAATTGCTTGGTTCACTTGATGCTTTAATCAATGTTTCGTTCTTTATACATGTGGGGCAATTCGTTTATGGTTGACAGAAGGGGGCAGCTTTTTTCCTCTTCCCATTTAACATTTTGCCAAGGGGAGTCCATTGCTCCAATAATTCGCGGACTTCTTATTGCGCCTGTATTTGTAAAACACATAATTTGATATAGCGCTAAACGAAACAGTGCTTATGAGGCAAAATGGGTTATTCCCTTTGCGATTGGGGAAACTTGATTTATAGAAGGAAACCCAAGTCCTTCCTTCCCCGTCTTTATGTTTCTTCTGACAAGGTGAGGCACATTCAACCTCGTAGTTGCTCTATCCTTTTTAGCGTTTCATTAATTTCTTTCAGTAATCGGGTCATTTCATCGTAATGGCCGTTGGGGGCTTTCTCACCTGTTGAGGGCCGATCCTGATAGCTGGCGGCTACTTTTTCCCTTTGTCGGTGAACGGCTTCTTTGAACTTCCGGGCTTCTTTGATGCCCACCAGTTGCATATCATTGCTCATTTCACTCTGTCCACCGGCCGTCTCGATCTCCAACACAGCCAGGTTAAACATTCTCAACAGGGGGCCTTCCACAAAAGTTATATCCTGTATCTTTTCTAAGGGAATGGTTCTTTCTTTTGTAAAGAATACGCCCATTTTGAAACGCAAATCTTTCTCTCTCAATTCGGTCTCCAACCGGTTATAATACATTTTACTGTAAATCATCCCTACTCCCAAAAACCATAAAATAGCTAACGGTATGCCGAGCACGGTAATGAATAATAACAAACCATAGTAAACGAAGATATAATACTTAACGCTATTGTAAAATTCAGCCGTTTTTAGGGATTTCTTGTTTCTCATAGCAGAGAATTTTGCGCTGTTTGATACATTCAGTGTAGTGTAAAGTTGGGGCAACCCCGGTTAACTATATAGGTTGACTTTAATGTAATAAAAAAACAATAAAACCTGAATTGGATGGGCTTCCTCAAAGTACCGCTCCTTCTCCCTTTTATATTCCAGCCGTTACAGATATCTCATCAAAAATTTACTCTCCTCGCTTCATCCCGCCCCCCATAGGTACCGCGCCCCTCTTTTTTCGGGATCGTCAGGTCCTCCTGCTCTTTCTAAAAACCCTTCTTATGCCGTTTTTGTAAAAATATTTATTACATTTTTATAGCTCATCAAGGGTAGAATATAAGTGACCCGGGAACAAAGCGGAACAGCTATCAGTTCGGATGAACTCCCCGCTGCGTAGTCCCTAACTACGCCCCATATAAAGAGTTCATTCCTCAATACTCTCATTGACCGGAGTGAAGGCAGTACGGACAGAACAGGGGCACCGGTAACTTCTTTTCAGTGGGTTTTAGCCATAGAGCAACCGGAAACTTCCCGTTTTTGGGGCAAGTCCCCTGCCCTTATGTACCGGATGACCCGGGCGGTGGTAATGAAACACCGACAGGGGGACAACTTTCATCGACTCATCAATGTCAACCGGCCCCATCGATTATTCACTGTCCACTTTGGATAATGCTTTTAGTAAGCCGCCAAAGATGATACGGTGAAACGGATACACCATATACCAATAACAGCGGCCCCAAATGCCTTTCGGGCGGAAAGTGGCTGTTTGATACAGTTGCCCCTCTTCAATTTTGAACTCTAACCAAGCTTCGCCCGGTAATTTCATTTCAGCAAAGAGCAATAAATGCCCTTTATCATAATCGACCCAAAGGACACGCCAAAAATCGATCGCATCTCCTACATTAATTTTGGTGGGATGCTTCCGTCCCCTTCGCAAGCCTACACCGCCGAATAACTTATCAATAATGCCTCTCAGGGCCCACAAAACATCAGCATAGTACCATCCATTTTGCCCGCCGATTTGCCAGATTTTTTGCTTACAACGTTCTACATCGCTCACCTCCCGCGTTCGATAATCTATAAAACAGCCATGCTCTGGCACTTTCATAAACTCAGAAAGGTTATTATCAAATTGACCGCTGATTAACGCATCCTTCCAACTTGAAGGTATTTCATGCATCTCTATCGCAGAAAAAATTCGCTTTAGAGCCGTTTTATAGGGGACGGGGTCCACCCCTAATATATCATTAATCCGCCGATCCCGGCATATCACTTCGACTTTCATACTATCCACCAGCGCCTTCGCCAGCTTAAAGGAGGTGGCGGTAATAAAGTATAACCATAACGACGATAAACGAGGGGTTAAGACCGGGACCATAAAAATTTTACGTTTCAATCCCCGCACCCTCGCATATTCCAATAACATCTCCCGGTAATTGAGTATGTCAGGGCCTCCTATGTCATAGTTATTATCATACGTGGCTTTTGTAAAAAGAGTACGATGTAAAAGTTCTATCACGTCACGAATTGATATGGGTTGGCAGCGGGTTTTTAACCACTTGGGGGCTATCATAATGGGCAACTTTTCTACCAAATCCCGCATAATTTCAAAAGAAGCACTGCCCGAACCAATAATGATACCAGCCCGCAGTGTAGTCAAATGATAATCCCCCTTTTGTAATTCCTTCTCTACCGCTTTCCGGGACGCTAAATGCTCGGATAAGGTTTCCTCATTCACCATGCCGCTCAAATACACCACATGCTCTACTGATGTTTGACGTAGGGCTCGTCTAAAGTGAACAGCACATTTTAATTCCAATTCCTGGTATTGATCCGAGGCCGACATGGAATGTATCAAATAGTAAGCCCCTTTTATATCAGCGGGGATATTTTGTAAAGTGGATGGATCTAAAAAGTCGACCTTGACCACTTCAATAGACCCCTGTAAAGCTTTCGGCGGGTTAAAGCGAAACGGGTTTCGCACCGCGCAAACGACCGTATAGCCCGCATCAACTAAGACGGGTAATAAACGTTGGCCAATATAACCGGTGGCCCCTGTCAAAAGAATTTTCATAACTAAAAGAAAAATAAGTTATTTTAGGGAAGAAAGTGGATGGAATCGATGAATAATTGAAAGGCGCCTTCTTGTTTATCGCTAATCAGAAAGCCTACTTGCTGAACATCTTGGGGGAATAAAGGGGGAATATGACCTAATGTTCGTCCCTTAGAAGTGGGTATCATAGAGGATATGTCAAAATGATGGGTCGTCCACTGGTCTTTTTGTGTTTGGAAATAAGCCTTATAAGCATAGCGGTCATCATACAGTCAAAAATGATAGCGGTGGCCCTTCCCTTCTACTTTAATGGCAACGCTTTTGTAAGTGGATAATCCTGATGGCGGGGTATATAAGTTTTAGCAGACGCACCCCCCCATTGTTTTTTAAAGAAATATGGCCGTAAAAGCATCCCTGCTACCCCGGTAAAATATTCATATAACCTTTCGACTCCCCTCGAAAATCAGTCTCAAGCTTTTGACAGTTTTTTCATGAGCCACCCTATCAAATAGAAGCCAATGAAGAAAAAATACCGCTTAACACTCTACTATTTAACTAAATAATATTTTGGGGAGTCGTAGACCGGGAAAACTCGGATAAGAATGAACGCTTCATGATCATCTTTAAAGCGTATAATTTTACAATTGTAACCGGTCCAAATTTTGGTGAAGCTGACAACACAATATACCTGAGGAAATGAGTAAAATCATAATCCAGGTATATTCATAGTTGTAACTTATAAAATGCACAACTCTAAAACCTGATATTATGACCGACTTTGATCGTAAAAAACACTGGGATTCGATATATGATGATAAATCGTTGGAAGAATTGAGTTGGTATCAGTCAACCCCTACCCCCTCCCTGAAACTTATCGAATCCTGTGATATCTCCAAATCTGACCCAATTATCGACATTGGAGGCGGGAATAGCTTATTAGTCGATCATCTATTAGAAAAAGGATATCAGCATTTAACTGTATTAGATATATCAGAAAAAGCAATTAAAAGAGCCCAACAACGGCTGGAGGATCAAGCTGACAATGTCAACTGGATTGTAAAAGACGTTATTGCTTTTAATAGTTCAGACAAATTCGACGTATGGCACGACCGCGCTACCTTTCACTTTTTAACAAGCCCAAATGATATAGGTCGTTATTTAAAGAAGGCCCATAACGCGCTTAACAAAAACGGTTATCTTATTTTAGGTACATTTTCCACAGCGGGACCGGAAAGTTGTAGCGGATTAAATGTACAGCAATACTCGAAGAAAAGTATGGACAAACAAGTTTCCCCGTATGGATTTAACAAATTAGATTGTATCACCCAAACTCACAAAACACCCGGCGGTACACCACAAGAGTTTCTTTTTTGCAGATTTCAAAAAATTTCAACTTAAATAATTAGTGATAAACTCCCCGTCATAAACTGTTGCCCTTAATAATTGAGGGGGGGGGCAAAACGAGTTGATGTCCCATCCCCCACTGGGTATGGTATAATCCCCACTCCGCTAAGATCCCAAAAAGAAAAGAAGACTCAAACCCAATCCATTCGTGAGTTACCCATTTATATCCAATAAAAAAGGGAAGCCAGCGGTGTGTGCCAGCTTCCCTTATGGCACCCCCACAGGCCGCAGAACTTATCAACGCGGATAGAGTAAAACGATTTTCAAATTTTTCTTTCAACCCAGCCCGACAATACTTTATTTAACCGTCAAAAATGTACTACAAATAATCTACCTGACTGATTACCATCTTCCAGTGACACTCTCCCCGCACAAAAGCATTACTGTTCGTATAAATAATTTACAGGGAATGCTTAACGGTTAAATTTTAAAGTGAGATAACAAAAACACTTTGCCAGGCGGCGGTAAGATGATATTTCCCCCGGCGAGGGATCAATACCGGCGCTGCAGGATACGAAGAGAGGGCTGATCGGAGAGGTTTTATGTCGATAGAGGCATAGCTATCAGTTCGGATGAACCCTGAGTTCGTACTTGGGGGTATATTGAACCCGATAAATATAATGGGGAGCGTTGCGGTCTACATAATAAGTGACGGTTGGGGAACTTCTCCGGTCTCCTTGCCGGATCACCCAATTGGCCCCGGGTAAATTCCAGTAATCTCCCTGAAAAGTGAGTTTCATCTTGTACACTTTCTTCGACTCCGATGGAGAAAGGTTGATTTTTTCTTCCCCCACCACCTCTACGATCACACGGCCATAACCGGGTTCAAGTACTACTTTATTCATCTTTTTTGTCCCCGTTTCGGTCGAGTATGAAATCTTATTTTGCTGATAGGCATCCACCCCAAACAATCCCACGGTATCTTTATAACCAGTAGAAAGCGGCAAGAAAGGTAGAGAATGACGAAGTTGATACATATCCCAACATCCTTCAGGGATCTGAAAAGTGGTCGACTGTTTGCCCTGCGCTTTATTTTGCCCGGTCACCTGCACCTTTTGATCTTTGTATTGGACCGTAACCCGGGTTTCTCCTAAACTGTATTCCGTTTTAACCGGACGACTCGTTTGTGCATCAAGGGTTAATTGAGCGGGCAGAAAGTACTCCCGGGGGGAAAAGCTGTTCTTGAAATCCATTAATTTCTCCATCGCTTCGATGGTATCTTTAGCATAATAGTTATTCACCGCTTTTCGGGCTTGCTGCCTGATCTTTCCGTATGATTCTACTTCAATGCTCCCTTCTTTAATATTATATTCGGCCAGCGTATTTTGAAGGGCTTTTTTGAAAATGTTGGCCTTTTTTGTGCTGTCGTACAGCGTTTGCGCCTTCATAAATCCTTTTCGGACCTGTACCGCTTCCCGAACAGTGCCGGGGGCAGGTTCCGGCGAGGAGCTCCTTGCCGACTTCACCGCCCCGGAATCGATGGTTACGGTGTAGGTTTGGTCCGATTTTTTGTTGACTGTTTCCTGGAACCGGGCAATGGGTTGATTTTTATAATAGAAAACGTACGAGGGGGAATAAGGGTGCACCTTCTCTGCAGGAAGAGGGTCAGGCATCGCGTTTTGGGCCGTAATTTTGGGCGGAGCGGGTTGAGATTCCGATATATTGTAAGTGACCGGCTTGAGGTCAACGGCCTGCTTTAAAGAACTCCCTTTATACTCGCCGACCAAAAAGGGTTTCTTGTATGAAAGCGTATCTTTTCGGACCGGGGACTTGTTAAAAAATGATTTGGCGTCATTTTTGGAAGAGATATGCTGTCTATAGTGTTTGATGTGAACCAAATCCTCAGAGTAAGCCTTTACATCAAAGTATTCCACATAGTGTTTATCAAAACGGTTGACCAGGGGGTTCACGTACTTGCCGGTGGATTGGTCAAAATTTTGGATGACGGCATTGGCATGGAAAATCCGGTAGCCCCCTCCTTTTTCTTCCGATTGCTTCTTCCTGGCTTTTATCTCAGCGTTGAGCTTT